>PPEA01000254.1 GCA_002967005.1 Mycobacterium talmoniae | reverse complement strand
TGGCCGCGCTGCGCTCGGCCGAACGCGACCCGGCCGGCTGCAGCGACGCCGAATACCTGGCACTGGCCACCGCCGACGGTCCGGCGTTGGATGCGGTTGCCGCACTGGCCGATTCGCTGCGCCGCGACACGGTCGGCGACGACGTCACGTTCGTGGTCAACCGCAACATCAACTTCACCAACATCTGCTACGTCGCTGCCGGTTCTGCGCGTTCGCCCAGCGCAAGGGCGATGCGGACGCCTACTCGCTGTCCGCCGAGGAGGTCGGCGACCGGGCCTGGGAGGCCCACGTCGCCGGTGCCACCGAGGTGTGCATGCAGGGCGGGATCGACCCGGAGTTGCCGGTGGGCGGCTACGCCGATCTGGTGCGGGCCGTCAAGGCCCGGGTGCCCTCGATGCACGTGCACGCGTTTAGCCCGATGGAGATCACCAACGGGGCCACCAAGAGCGGGTTATCCATCCGGGAGTGGCTGACCGGGCTGCGCGAGGCCGGGCTGGACACCATCCCAGGCACCGCCGCGGAGATCCTCGACGACGAGGTGCGCTGGGTGCTGACCAAGGGCAAACTGCCCACCTCGCTGTGGATCGAGGTCGTCACCACCGCCCACGAGGTGGGGCTGAAGTCCAGTTCGACGATGATGTACGGCCACGTGGATTCGCCGCGGCACTGGGTGGGGCACCTCAACGTGCTGCGCGGTATCCAGGACCGCACCGGCGGGTTCACCGAATTCGTGCCGCTGCCGTTCGTGCACCAGAGCTCGCCGCTGTACCTGGCCGGCGGAGCCCGGCCGGGGCCCAGCCACCGCGACAACCGGGCCGTGCACGCGTTGGCGCGCATCATGTTGCACGGCCGCATTCCCCAGATCCAGACCAGCTGGGTCAAACTCGGGGTGGCGCACACCCAGGTGATGCTCAACGGCGGCGCCAACGATCTGGGTGGCACGCTGATGGAGGAGACCATCTCGCGGATGGCCGGCTCCGAATACGGGTCGGCGAAGACAGTGGCCGAACTGGTCGCGATCGCCGAGGGTATCGGCCGTCCGGCCCGGCAACGCGCCACCGACTACCGCCCCCTGGCGGCTGTGCCGGACTGAACTCTGTCCGGCACTCACTCCGGCATAAGGCGATGGGAAGCCATAGCTGGACTCGCGCACCCGTTTTCGGTGGTCTCACTCATGCAGTGGTGCTAGCACAGGTTCGGTGTCATCAGACAGTGGTTCGGGTGGACGCACGTTGTCGGTGCCACGCGGGGGGACAAGGTGCGGCCACCAGAACCAGCGCCCAAGCAGTACCGCGATCGATGGCATGAACAACGCGCGGACTATTAGTGTGTCGAGCAGTAGACCCAGGGCGATGGCGGCGCCCATCTGGCCGACGATAACGTCGTCGCTGCCCAGCATGGCTGCCATGGTGACGGCGAATACCAGACCGGCAGAGGTGACCACCGTGCCGGTGCCGGCCATCGACCGGATTATTCCGGTCTTGATGCCAGCGTGGATCTCATGCCTGATGCGGTGGACCAGTAGCAGGTTGTAGTCGGATCCGACAGCCAAGAGGATGATGACCGCAAAAAGCATCACAGCCCAGTGCAGCCTGATACCGAAGAGGTCCTGCCAGATAAGTACGGACAGTCCGAGGGCCGCGGCAATTGAGCTGGACGCGGTGCCGACGATCACCAACGCGGCCACAAGGCTGCGGGTCAGCACCAGCATGATGATGAAGATCAGCGTCAGTGAGGCCACCACGGTGATCATGATGTCGTAGGCGTTGCCGTCGTGCATGTCCTTGTACGTGGCGGCCGCGCCCCCTAAATACACCTTGGCGTCGGCCAGCGAGGACTGCTTTAGGGCCAGCTGTGCGGCTTTTCGCTCGGCCTGGACCCGCGAAATTCCCTCCGGGGTTGCCGGGTCGCCCTCATGGGTGATGAAGAAGCGGGCCGATTTGCCATCCGGCGACAAGAACTGTTTAAGCCCGACCTGAAAGTCGGCGTTGTCGAAGGCCTCTGGCGGCAGGTAGAAAAAATCGTCGTTTCGGGACTTGTCAAAGCTTTGTCCCATGACGATTGCCGTATCGCTCATATTCTCAAGCTGGTTGATCATCGCCTGGAACGTGCTGTGCAGCGTCAGCGTTAGCGCTTGGGTCGCTTTGAGTGACATAATTTGTGGTGGCAGTAACTCGGTCAACTGTGGAAACAATGCATCAACATCATCGATGTCGTTGGCCAGCTGATGGAATTTTTCGTCGAGCTGGTCGATGCCGTCCAACGAGTCCCAGATGGATCGAATCGACCAGCACATCGGAATATCGAAACAGTGCGGTTCCCAATAAAAGTAGTTACGGATCGGCCTCCAGAAGTCGACGAAGTCGGCGATGTGGTCCCGCAATTCATCGGTGATCTCGGTCAGATCATGAGTATCCAGTGCGGTGCGGTGCGTGGCCGCGCTGAGCCGCTTCTGAACATCATACATCCGCTCTAATGTATCGATGGTGATGCCGAGCTCATCGGAAATTTTAATGATGTCCGCCATGCGTTCTTTGACAAAGCTTAAGTTCTGCATGAACGTCTGACTTTGCATACTCTGTTGGAAGGGGATCGAACTATGTTCGATAGGGACCCCTAAGGGTCGGGTGATTCCTTGGACCATCGCGATGCCGTCGACGCGGATGATGTTTTTTGCGACTCGGTCTAGAACCAGCATATCGGCGGGGTTGCGCATGTCATGACTGGCCTCGACCATCAGTATGTCGGGATCCATCCGGCCCGGACTAAAGTGCCGTTCGGCGGCCGCATACCCGACATTGCCAGGGGCGTTGTCCGGCAAGTAATGGCGCTCGCTGTATAGGGTCTTATAGCCGGGTAATGCCACCATGCCGATCATTACGGCAACCGTACTAGCGGCCAGGATCGGGGCGGGCCAGCGAACGATGGCGGTGCCGATTCGTCGCCACAAGCGACCCCGATGCGTTCGCTTGGCCTCCAACAGGCCGAATCGGCTGCTCACAACGAGAACGGCCGGGCCCAGCGTGAGCGCGGCGGCTACCACAACGAGCGTGCCGATTGCGACCGGAACCCCCATCGTGGTGAACCACGGCAGTCGGGTAAAGCTCAGGCAAAACGTCGCTCCGGCGATCGTTAGACCTGACCCCAAGACGACAGGCGTGACACCGTGAAAGGTGGTGTAATAGGCGGTCTCGCGGCCCTCACCGGCTGCGCGCGCCTCTTGATAGCGTCCTACCAGAAATATTCCGTAATCGGTTCCGGCCGCGATGGCCAACATCGTCAAGATACTTACGGCGAATACTGCGAGCTCCATAAACCCGTAGTTGCCGAGCACCGCGACGACACCCCGGGACACCGCTAATTCGATCCCGGTCATGAAAAGCTGGATTAGTGTAGTCGCGATGGAGCGGTAGACGAGAAACAACATGATCGCGATCGCGGCGAGCGAGAACAGCGTGATTCTGTCCATGCTGGCGTTGCCGATCGTGTACTCGTCGTGACTGTGTGCCGCTGAACCGGTGACGTAGGCTTTTACTCCCGGCGGCGACGGCGTCTCATCGACGACTTTGCGGACGGCTTCGACGGATTCCATCGCTAACGTCGTGCCCTGCTGACCGGCGATGTTCAACATTGCATAGGCGGCCTTGCTGTCGGCGCTTTGGACTCCTGCTGCCGTTAACCGGTTGCTCCAGAAGTCCTGAATATGCTGCACGTGATCGGGGTCTTGCTTCAGCTGATGGATGATGCTGTCGTAGTAGCGATGCGCAGCCTCGCCCAGCTCCTGCTGGCCTTCTATGACGATCGTGACCGTACTGTTGGAGTCGAATTCGTTGAAGTTGTGACCCAGGCGCATCATGGCTTGCATCGACGGCGCGTCCATAGGGGCCATCGGTGCAGCATTTTGCTCGGCAACCACTTCTAGCTGGGGGACGGCGACGTTGACAATGACCGTCAGCGTGACCCAGAACAAAATGATGGGCACCGCCAACCAGCGGATCAGGTGCGGGATGATGGGACGCTTGGCGTCCCTGGTGTCCATGTCGTTCGCGGTTCTCACGTTGGTCATGCCGCCTTCACTAGACAAAAGGTCTGGGCCTTAACGCCATTGGCTTTTCTCTCGTCGCGAATTACGCCGTTCACGCTGATGCGACAACCGATATAATCGCCGTTAATCTGTACCATGACGTTGGCGCTGACCGCGGGCAGCGTTGTTGATATCGTGTAGGACCACGGCAAGGCGGCTGCGTCAATTTGATGCGTGTTCGCGTCGGCATCCCAATAATTGATGCTTGCGGTGGTCTCAGGCGGCCCCACGACTTCATAGGTCACAATCTTGGGGTTGAACTGCACGATCTCGATTCCGGCGCCGGCATGCGCGTTCAGATTTTCGGCGCCGAAGACCTTGTGCAACCGGCCGACGACCAACGTCGCGATAGCAGATACAACCACGATGACAAACGGTATCCACGTCCGTTTCACCGTTTTGGTAACCGCCGTCTTCCTCATCCGTTGGCTCTTTCTGCTATTCGGGGTCTGTCGTGTCAGTCCGTATGTACATTCGAATGTCATGCCACCGCAGTGGACGTTTGCCGGGGTCGATTCGGCGGTGGCAAACAATGACCGATGCCGGGGGCGTAGAGCTTTCGGGATACAGGCCCCACATGCTCGGTGTCACGGCGGGGTCCATCGCGTCCTATACGCCTTTCTGGCCAGCCATAACAGGGCTTTGGTTGTTGCGTCGGTCCGTCACGGCTGCTGCCGGGGACCGTCGGGGGTTCAGTTAGTAACGAGTTACTAACAACAACACGTGTCAGATTACTACCGGCGTCAAGCTCCGGTGCACAGGTGTCCATGAAAGTGGACTACTGTCCAGCAGGAGATCCAGATTTTTGGCCGTGGCGTGCGAAGCGTTCCTTGCCCGGCCACGGCCCCTCGCGGCCGGTAACTACCTGGGATCGAGCCCGTTGAGGAGTTGGTGGAGGCCTTCGCGGAATTGTTCGCGGCGGGCGCCTTCAGGAAACTCTTGGCTTGCCCGGGTGATGGCCGGGTAGGACTCGGCCCCGGCCGCCGCGATTGCGGGGGGCAGTTCGTCTTCGGTTCGGGCCCGGCGTGCGGCGCCGTGCAGTGCGGCACCCAGCGTCGACCACTGCAGCATCGCCAAGGTTGTGACCGCCTGGTGGTCGCTGAAGCCGCCGGCTTCCATGGCTTTCAGCACGCTCTCGGCGGCGCTCAACATGGCCGGCGTGCCGGTGGTTCGCAACAGCATGAGTTCTGCGAGGCCGTGGTGTTCGATCATGAGGTCGCGCAGGGCGACAAATAGATCGACAACCGCGGTCTGCAGGTCGACGTCGTCGCGCATCGGCGGCAGCGTCGCGAGCACGGAGTCAGCCATCCGGGCAAGCAATTCGTCCTTATTCGCGACGTGACGATAGAGCGCGGTTGGGACGACGCCAAGACGGTCACTGACGCTGCGCATGCTCACGGCCGCCAGGCCGCGCTCGTCGGCGATCGCGAGCGCGGCGGCCACGATTTTGTCTGCATCCACGATCCGGGCGCGCGCCATGTCAGGTCACGTTACGGGAGCGGAGGGACGCCCTTCTTGCCATCGACACAACTCAAAGTGTACGGTGTTCACAATGAAATGGCTTGGAGCTAAGGGCGGTTTGCCACTTACCGGAGCCCATGTGCTGGTCACCGGTGCAAGTCGTGGCATCGGCGAGGCGGTCGCGCGCGAGGCCATGCGCCGGGGTGCGCGGCTGAGTTTGCTGGCGCGGGCGTCGGAGCGGTTGACGGCTATCGCCGAGCAGCTCGACGCGCACCAGATTCCGACCGACCTACGTGACCTCGATGCGGTCGCACGGGTCATCCGGGAGGCCGAGACCGGGCACGGACCTCTTGATGTCCTCGTCAACAATGCGGCGATGATGGGGACCGGTCCGCTGGCGCATCTTTCTGCGCGGACCCTTCGCGAAACCCTCACGGCGAACCTTCTCGCGCCGGCTGAGCTGGCCCGCGCGGCGGCCGGGTCGATGATCGCGCGCCGACGGGGGGTCATCGTGACCGTGTCGTCATTCGCCGGCGAGATGGCGCTCAGGAACATCGGCGCCTACTCGACGAGCAAGGGTGCGATCACCCATTTGACCCGGATTCTGCAGCGCGAGCTGCGGGGAACGGGCGTGCGTGCCCTTCCCGTGCTACTTGGTGGCGTCGACACCGAGCTCATTCACGAGAACGATGTCGACCCGGTGGCCGGTCCCGCGGCCAAACGATTGTCGGCGATCCCCGCCGACGATCCAATCGTCGTCGCACGCAAGATCCTCGACGCCGTGGAGGCGGGGCAGCGCACGCTGGCGATCCCGGCCGCTGGCGCGCCGCTCCTGCTGCTGCGAAACCTACCGTCCACCCTGGCGGACCTCGTGCTCGCCGGTCTTCCAAGGAGCTACTCATGACCCGATCCGCTATCCCGAGGCTGCAGCACCCGATCCACCGAGTGTCCGCTGACGAGGGTTTGCACGCACCCCCAGCCGAGGCCGCCGGCCGGCTGTTCGGTGACACCGTTTGGTTGAGTCTGATCGACCCCGACGCAGGGGTGTGGGGCATGATCCATAACCACATCTGCCCCAACCGCGGGTACGGGCGGTTCGCTGCGTATGTCGTGATCGATGGCACCGAACATGTCTACGCCGGCAAGACCACCGGCGGACTGTCCGTAGGGGACATGCGCTGGTCGGACGGACAAATGACCTACCAGGTGCTTGAGCCCTACCAGCGCATCGCCGTCCAGCTGGACTGCGCGCGCTTCGGTTTTGACCTGACGTACACCGCCCGCCACGTCGTCTTCGACTACGACGACTGTGTGGGCGGCAGCCCGCTAGAGGGGCTGAAGCCGGCAGCCGGCGTCCACGGCGGCCACTACGAGCAGGCAATGGATGTCAGTGGGACGTTCGAAATCCGCGGCGGCCCCACCGCGGGCCAGATCCGGGTGATCGATGCGATCGCCCATCGCGACCACACCTGGTCGGACCGGTTTGCGGGATCCGCGCCCTGGGCCTATCCCGACGGCGTACAGGCCGCGCTGCACTTCTGGCACGTGCTGCAGTTCCCTGAGCGCAATATGAATGTCACGGGGTTCTTCGACCTGTCCCCGCTGGGCATTGAGCGGCCGATCGACAGGGTCGGCGGGTTCGAGTCGACAACCGATGGTGCGCGGCGGATCGTCGCCTGCTCGCCAGCGCCCGAAGCGGGTGGCCTCGTCGAGCCGCGGGGGCGGGAGGTCCCGCTGCGGTGGCGCATCGAGTTCGAGGACGGCGAGGCGATCCACGTCGTCATGTGTGAACCCAAGTGGGTCGCGAAGCTGCGGATGCTCGGCGAGGATGATGCCGAGAGCCGGCTCAACGACTACGAGACGTTCGGGGAGCTTCTCATCGAGGAGACCGGTGAACGCGGCGTCGGACAGTTCGAGCACAGCACTCTTCCGCCGAATCCGAGGTGGCTGACATGAAGCACTACAAAGGTGTGTGGGGCTGGATCACTGCGACCTTCCCGCCGGCAAAGCCCGGCGGGCGGGGCTGGCGGCTTGAGCAGGCCGTGACCCGCACTCACGTGCGCGTCTTCCAGCGCACACGCGGGCGGCTGCTCGGATCCTTCGATGGCGCACCACTTTTGATCCTCAATCACACCGGAGCAAAGACCGGCCAGCGGCGCAAATCGCCGATGATCTATCTGCCCAACGGCGAGGATCTCGTCGTCGTCGCATCGATCGGCGGCAACCCCAAGAACCCCGCCTGGTATCACAACCTCCTCGCCCACCCCAACGACGTCGAGGTCGACGTGCGCGGAGGCCGCCGTCGCGTCCACGCGCGGCAGGCTACCGACCAGGAGGCCGAGCAACTCTGGCCTCGGCTGATCGAGATGTGGCCCGCCTGGCAGACCTACATGACCCGCACCGACCGGAGGTTCCCGGTCATGATCCTGGAGCCCCGGTGAGCCGATGACCACTGCTGCACCCCCCGTCGCCCGCACGGTCAACGACTTCGCGCCGGATTGGTTGACCGCGGCGCTACGTGACGCCGGTCGGCTCGGCCGGGCGCGCGTCGTGAGCGTCGATGCGCAGCCCATCGGCACCGGCCAAATGAGCCGTGTCCTGCGGCTCACGCCGACGTACGATACTCCGGAGCCCAATGCCCCTACCTCGCTCATCGCAAAGCTCGCGTCCGACGATGCGGGCGCACGCGCAGCCGGAAACGCAATGGGCTTTTATGAAGCCGAGGTTCGCTTTTACCGCGAAATTGCCCCCCGCGTCGACGCTGCGACCCCAGCCTGCATCGCCGCGTCGATCGACCTGGACGACGGGGCCTTCACCCTGCTCCTCGAGGATCGCCCGCATCTTCGCGTGGGGGACATGATTGCCGGCGGTACCGTGAACGAAGCCACCGCCGCGCTTGCGGAACTCGCCAAACTCCAGGCGCCGATCTGGAACGACCCCCAGCTCGCCACGGCGGACTGGCTCTCGCCGGCGCGGTGGCGTGCGTTCTCCGCGACGTTCCCCACCGCGCTGGAGCCCTTCTTGACGCGTTTCGGGGATGCGTTGACCGCCGAGGAGGTCGCCGCCTGCGAGCGCATCCTGCCGCGCGCCGTGACGTGGCTCGACGAGTGGTCGGGCCCCGTTGTTGTCCAACACGGCGACTACCGCCTCGACAACATGCTCTTCGACGAAGGTCCCCCGACGAAGGTCGTCGTGTTCGACTGGCAGACCGCCCGTGTCGGACCTCCGCTCGTCGACGCGGGTTTCTACCTCGGTGGCTGCCTGTCGACCGACGACCGCCGTGAACACGAAATGGCGCTGCTGCGCGACTACCATGACCGGCTAGTCGCCGCGGGCGTATCCAGGTACTCGTGGGACGACTGCCGCCGCGACTACGCCCGTTACGCGGCGTACGGGATGCTTGGATTCGTCGGATCTTTCATCCACGTCGAGGTCACCCCTCGTGGGGAGGACCTGTACCTAGGTGCCTTCCGGCGGTACGCCCGGCAAGTTATCGATCTTGAAGGCACAGCCTGAAAACGATGCGGAGATCGGGGCGACGCACGACCCAACTTGCCGAAGCACGAGTTCGGCACAGTACGAGTTCGGTACCGATCATGCCTAAGACGTACTTCCGTAGCCAGTTGGTTCGCGCTCTGCAGCGCAGTATTACCATTGCTTGCCTTACCAAATAGCGTTAGGTACGGTTGCGAGGCGCTGTCACCGCAGCGTCCCCGCCCAGCCGCTCGAACGCAGGATTTGCACGTGGAACAGTTCGATCACCGCTCTGAGCACTTCGCCCAGCATTTGGCGCAGACCCGTCGCGAGCTGCGCGGAAGCATGTTCGGCTATCCAGGGCGCAACCCCGCCGACCGCACGGAGCCGGCCGCCGCACTCAGTGGTAGGGAACGCTGAGGGTGCCGGGAGCACTGCACGGACTCAGGGTGCTGGAGGTCGGTCATATCATCGGCGGCCCCTTCTGCGGTCACCTGTTCGCTGACCACGGAGCGGAAGTGATCAAGGTCGAGCCGCCGGGTTGCGGAGACCCGATGCGCACCTGGGGCGGCCTGTACAAGGGTGTCGGGCTTTACTGGTCGATCATCGGCCGCGGCAAGAAGTCGGTCACCGTCGACTTGCGTCAGCGACGCGGCCAGCATGCGTTCCGCGAACTCGCGGCCACCGCGGACGTGGTGGTCGAAAACTTCCGGCCTGACACGATGGAGCGCTGGAGCCTCGGCCCCGACGACCTGTCCGACGTCAATTCGCGTCTGATCATGGTGCGTATCACCGGGTTCGGGCAGACCGGGCCATACCGTGACCGGGCGGGTTTCGGCTCGGTCGCGGAAGCCATGAGCGGCTTCCGATACCTCTCGGGCGAGCCCGGCCGGCCCCCGGTGCGGGTAGGGATCTCGATCGGCGATGCTCTGGCCGGCACCCAGGGCTTGGTCGGCGCGCTGATGGCACTCTGGTCGCGTGACCGCATGGGGGGCACCGGGCGCGGCCAGGTCGTCGATGTCGCACTGTACGAGGCCATGTGGATGTACATGGAGTCCCTGGCGGCAGAGTTCACCAAGCTGGAACGTAGCCGCGAGCCGACCGGTGCACTTCTACCTGGCGTAGCACCGTCGAGCGTCTACCCGACCCGCGACGGCGAGTGGCTGATCATCGGAGCCAACCAGGATTCCGTGTTCCGCAGGCTGGCTACCGTGATGGGGCGTGACTCCTGGCTGGCCGCTGACTCGCCCTACCGTAACCACGAGCTGCGGGGGGCGGCGCAGATGGAGCTGGACGAGGCGGTCGGCGCCTGGACAATCGGCTTCGGGGCCGACGAGCTGCTGGCGATGCTCGCGGAGGCGGGGGTGCCCTCGGGCCGGATCTACACCGCCCGCGACATTGTGGGCGACCCCCACTACGCCGCCCGCGAGATGATCGTCGACGTCCCCGAGCCCGGACTCGGGGACGAGACCGTGCCGATGCCCGGCGTCGTGCCGAAGCTGTCCGCCACACCGGGTGCGCTCACCCGCGGTGCCCCCTTGCTCGGCGAGCACAACCTTGAAGTGCTTGGTGCGCTGCTTGGAGCATCCGAGATCGAGGAGCTGCAACTCGCCGGGATCGTCTAACGCTTCCAGCTGGCGAGCGGACGCATTCATTGACCAGCAATTCGAACATCGTTAGATTATGGACGGCGGATAGCTCGGGAGGTCGGCATGGCCGAACGGTTGGACGGACGGGTGGCTGTCGTGACAGGTGCGGGGTCAGGAATCGGTGCCGCGAGCGCCGCCAAGCTGGCCGAGGCCGGCGCGGCCGTCGCCGTCACCGATATCGACCTGGCGTCCGCGCAGACCGTCGCGGCCGGCATCGCGGACAACGGGTATCGGGCCATCGCCGTTCGCCTCGACGTCGCAGACGAAGCGGCCTGGCTTACAGCGCTCGATCACATCCGTCGCGACCTCGGCCGGATCACCGTCCTGCACAGCAACGCGGCGCTGACCTCACCCGAGGCGTACGCCGCCGATCTCGGCGTCGTGGATCTCGACATCGGGGTGTTTGACCGCGTTCTCGCGGTCAACCTGCGGGGTGGGGTCCTGGGCTGCAAGCACGTCATACCGGACATGCTCGCCGCGGGCGGCGGGTCGATCGTGCTGACGTCCTCGGTCAAGGGGTTGACCGGCAGCGCTCATCGCACCGCTTACTCGGTCTCCAAAGGCGGTCTCGACGCGCTGACGCGCATGGTCGCCGCCGGCTACGGCAAGGCCGGTGTCCGCTGCAACGCCGTTGCGCCCGGCATCGTGATGACCGAGGCTGCCGCGAGCATTCCGGCCGCCCAGCGCGCCGCACTCGAGGACGCCCACCTCACTCCATCGCTGGGCCGGCCGGTCGACATCGCGCGGGCCGTCGTATTCCTCGCCTCCGACGCCGCCGCGTTCATCACAGGACAGGTGATCTGCGTAGACGGCGGCCTTGTCGCTCATACTGCTGCCCTGTCCCCGGCAGGTAGCCGGGGAAAATTCTGAGTAGAAAGAGGATCTATGCGTGTACTGATGTTGGGCGCGACTGGGAAGGTGGGCGCCCCCATCCTTCAGGAGTTGCTCGACCGGGGGCACCAGGTGACGGCCGTCGTCCGGGACCGACCCGCCTCCCCGCGCAGGGACCGTCGCTGCAGCATCGCATCGGCGACGTCTTCGACGCCGCTTTCCTCGCTGACGCGGCGCGCGGTGCCGACGTCGTCGTGTGCTCAGTGGCGTTGCGCGACGCCGCCCAACGGGACCGGACACCTGTCGCCCTGATGCGGGGAGTCGGACGGGCCGCCGCGGGCGCTGACGCCCGCCTGGTGGCGATGGGTGGGGCAGGAAGCCTCCGGACGGCCGCCGGGGTGGACCTCGTCGACACTCCGGGATTCCCGGAGGTTGCCAAGCCCGAGTCGCTCGGCTTCCGTGCGGCGCTGCACGACCTGGTGGACTCCGCGCCGGCCGACCTGGTGTGGACGGTGGTCTCGCCGCCCCCGGCGATCGAGATCGACAGCCCCCGCACGGGTGCCTACCGCACCGCCGATGACGACCTGCTCATCGACGCTGAGGGTGCCTCACGGATCTCGGTGGCCGACCTCGCAGTGGCTGTTGTCGACGAGGTCGAGAACCCAAAGCACCCGCGACGCCGGTTCGCCGTCGGTTACTGACCGGTGACCGGGGTGCCGCGGGTGCGGGCCAGGATCGTCGTCGTCGGTGATGAGGTGCTCGATGGCTTCGTCGCCGACGAAAATGCCCGCTGGCTGACCTGGCGGCTGCGGTCGGCAGGCATCGCACTGGATCGGATCGCGATCGTCCCCGACGACATCGAGGCGATCGCCGCCGAGGTCCGCGCCGGGCTCGTCGCTCCGCGTCCCTCAATCGTGCTCACCGCCGGCGGCGTCGGCGGCACCCATGACGATGTCACCTACGAGGCTGTCGCGCTCGCAGTTGGGGTTCCGTTGGCCATCGCACCCGAGCTCGCAACGCCGTTGCGCGAACCCATCAAGTGGACGGCCTCCACCGGGTACCGGCTCGATGCGCAGGCAGTGGCGGGCATGATGCGGATCGCAACCGTGCCGGAGGGCTCCGCGGTCCGGTTATTACATCGCTGGCTTACCGGTGTGCACTTTGAGATCGACGGCGGACCGACGGCGAAATCCGGTACCGCGGTGATCATGCTGCCGGGTCCGCCCGGCCACCTGCGGACGGTTGTCAACGAGCTGGTCATCCCGGAAGTACTCGGTGGCGAGCGCAGCCCGCTTGCCGTTGCCGAGGTGCCGCACGAGTATCCCGAGACAGTGCTGATTGGCCATCTGGGACGGATCCGATCTCGGCACTCTGAGGTGAAGGTGGGCTCCTACCCCGGCAAACCGATGCTTGTGCGGTTCGTGGGCGAGCCCGAGGATGTCGCCAGAGCGGCAGCGGAGCTGCGCTCGGTCCTGGCCGACATCGCCACGGACCCGGCCACCGCGATAGTGCGGGACGCCTGGCAACGCTCGCCGGCCTGGACCGCCGCACAAGGACGCTGATGCCGGTGGGGGAACTGGACACGTTCATCGCCGGTCTGCCCGATCGGCCGGCGCACCGGCCCGTGGTCGCGCGCGACGCGGTGAGCGTCTCCGCCATCCGACACCTGGTGTGGCGTGATGGGGGAGCGGGGCCCGGCCTTCACCGGCGCCGATCCGCTCGCCCCGCCGGCCACGCTGCAGATGTGGACGTTCCCCGGCCTGGCTCCGGGCCGACCTGTCGACGCGGGTCCCGCGACTCCCGGCGACCTGGACTTCGAGGTCCGCACCAGGCTCGCCGAGACGGGTCTGACCGCGACCCTGGCGACTGCCACCGACCAGGAGTTCTTCGTCGACCTGCGGCCGGGGGATCTGGTCACCGCGCGGGACCGCTACACATCGGTGAGCGGGCTCAAGGACACCGCGTTGGGGCGTGGGTACTTCCTGTCCAGCCGGACCTCGTATGCAAGGCAGGACAGCGTCGAGGTGGGGTGGCTGACCCTGACGGTCTTCGTCTTTCGGCCCCGCCCCGCGTTGGTTCTGCCGGCCCCGGCTCCGGCTCCCGCCATCCAGCCCGACTTCCCTGACGCCGCGCCGGCGGTATCGCTGACCACCGGGGCGGTGCTACCGCAGAGTCGCATCCCGGTGACGCCGACGTTGATCATCACCGGGGCCCTGGCTACCCGCGACGTGTATCCGATGCACCACGACCGCGACTTCGCGCGCTGTCACGGCAACCCGGACATACTGATGAACATCCTCACGACCAACGGACTGCTGTCCCGGATTGTGGGGGAGTGGAGCGGCGGTGCGCGGCTGACCCGGCTGGTCACTCGTCTACGGGCGCCGGCGTATCCGCACCACACCTTGACGGTGGGTGGAACGGTGGCCGATGCAGCCGGCGGTCGTGCCGTGATGAAGCTTCGTGCTGTGACGGAGGCGGGCGTGCACGCCGAAGCAACCGCGTCCGTCAGCTGCCGGGCGGGCGTTGATCGGTGATGAGACCCCTGATGACGGCCCCGGCGATCTCCTTTGCTAAGTCGTTCTCGGTGAGCGGCTCGGCGCCGTCGGGCCGTGCTGCCAGGAACCAGTCCTCGAACAGCACCATGGCGGTGACCATCGCAATCGCCAGCCGGATGCGCAGCCAGAGCCGGGGAACCTGCCGGCCTCGGTCGGTTTCCCAAGCAGCACCGACCGGCAGTGCCTCGTTCATGGATTGGCCGAATGCCTGCTGGGCCTGGGAGATCTCGGTTGGCTGACCATTCCCGTTCCCGGTGAGCAGCAGCGACCGGAGCTCGTCCTTATGGGCTCTCACGTGTCGGTGCAGCTCGGTGATCAGCTGCAGCATGAAGGCTTCATCGCCCGAACCGGCGTCGTCGACTTCGCCCCAGACGCTTTCCAGCTTCTGGACGAACTGACCGAACGGCTCCAACGCAGCCTGGGAGAACAGAGCCGCCTTATCGCCGAACTGGCGAAATATGACGGACTCGGCCACACCGGCTCGCGTAGCGATCTCCAGCGTGCTGGTTGCGGCGTAACCCTTTTCGGCGAAGAGGCGGAGCGCGGCCTGCAAGATGAGCCGCCGCACCTCGGTCGAGCTACGTCGCTTTGCCGGCTTGTCCGCCGCGGGCGTCCCGCTGCTCATCGCGGGGTCGGACGCACGGGCCATTGGCACAGCCTAGTGGCCGAAGACATCAAGCGAGTGAACACCCGCTTGACGGGCCGGAGTGATCTGCAGTACAAAGTACCCAACGTCGATAGGTTATGGAATCGGCAAGCCGAATCGCTTAGCCCAACGTTCCTGCCCGCGAACCCGGCAAAACATGGACTCACCACGGATGGAGTCGGAGAACATGGAACACTTCTCGCACCTGTTGTCCCCGATCCAACTCGGTCGGGTCGAGATCCGTAACCGGGTGGTTCTCACGTCGCACGGGGCCAGTGAGACCTTCCGGAACCCGCTCGCGTCGCCCGACGCCTACATCGAATACTTACGGCGGCGGGCCGGCGCCGGCGTCGGTCTGATCATCACCCAGCCCGTGCTTTCGGATCCGGCCGTGGGCATCCCAGAGGCGACCCTGCAGCGGCATGCGGCGCTCGCCGACGCCGTGAGAGCGGAGGGTGCGGTGCTGTTGTTGCAGGTCACGCATCTTGGCGTGTATGCGCGCACGGACGCGGACTTGCGTCGCGGGCCGTTGCCGGGCTTCCAGAACTCGCAGTCGGCGATGGGCGAGACGGCACACGCCATGACCGACGACGAGATCGAGGCGATGATCGAAGGATATCGTCGCACCGCCGAGATGGCCGTTGCAGCGGGATTCGACGGTGTTGAGGTGCACGGCGCACACGGCTATTTGGTGCAGCAGTCGCTGACGCCGTCGTTCAACTCGCGCGAGGACAGGTGGGGCGCCGACCGCACGCTGTTCGTACGCAGCGTGCTGGAGGTGGTGCGCGAGACCATCGGGCCCGACAGGATCCTGGGCTACCGCACCCCAACCGACGATCTCCGCTCCGCCGAGGACGGCGGACTGGGCGCGGCCGGAATCGTCGAAGTTGTGCAGGCACTGCTCAAGACGGACCAGATCGACGTACTGAACACCACCATCGGCGATGGCGGTCCCAGCTACGCGCGGGCGATCCCGAGCTACCGCTATGACGAGGCACCCAACATCCCACCGCTGGTCAAAATGCGTGAGGCACTGGGGGTGACACCTCCGGTGATCGGCGTGGGTCGCATCCTCTCGGTTGGTTTCGCGGAGTCCCTGCTGGCCGCCGGCCGCTGCGACCTCGTCGCCATGACCCGCGCACACATCGCCGACCCTGACCTCCTCGTCAAAGCCAGAGCGGGTCAGACCCATCGAATCCGGCCCTGTGTCGGTGCCAACGTGTGTGTCAACCGCAAGCTGCAGGGCTTTTCCGAGATCAGCTGTTTCCACAACCCCCAGGTCCTCCGCGAGCGTGCGCTAGAACCACACCGAACCGACGTGCCGCGACGCGTGCTCGTCGTCGGAGCCGGTCCCGCGGGCCTCAAGGCGGCGGCGACAGCGGCCGTGCGCGGCCATGATGTGACGATCATCGACGGCAGCGGCCCGGCCCGGCGGCCTGCTGCGGTCCGCGGAGCGAACCGAGGCGCGCGGGCTCGTCGGCTCCGTTGACCACCTGGTCAGCGAACTCGGTGAACTCAGGGTCACGGTGCAGGTGGCGACGGCCGTGGACGCGGCGTTGCTGCGAGCCGCGGCCCCTGACCACGTCGTGCTCGCCACGGGTGGCCGGTTCGTCGGCGCTTCGCTGTTCCCGGATGCCGCGCCCGGGCTGGTGCTGTCCAGTCAGCAGGCGCTGGCCGGGGAGGTCGGGACCCGGGTGCTGATATACGACACCGTCGGCGCCAACGAGGGGGCCCTCGTCGCCGAAGCACTCGCGAAGCGGGGCAAGCGGGTGACTTTCGTGACGAGCTGCGAGACGGTCATGCCCTGGGGCGGTGCGTTGCATCGGGCAGAGGTGCTCCCGATCCTGCACAAGCGAACCGAGCAGATAGTCACCAGCGCGACGGTGGGCGATATCGACGGCACTCACGTCATCGTCGTGCGTTCCGATGGTGACACTCTGGCCGAGGTGGACGTCGACACGGTTGTGGCCGTCTGTCCCCCCAGTCCGGTCACGGATTTGGCCCCCGCGCTGGAGGATCTCGGCATTGTTTACCGGGTCGTCGGGGACGCCCTAGCGCCGCGGGGAGCCACGCACGCGTTCAAGGAAGGCCACGAGGCCGCCCTCGCCATCTGACATGACTCCGACTCAAAGGACTCCCACCACCAATTCAGCGCGAGCAAGGAGACGGCGATGAGCAGCGACCTGCAGCACAGCACCACCAGAACGCCCGTGTCGGGCTTCGACCCGCACGACCCGTCGCTGGCGAATCGTCAGCACGAGATCCTCACCGACCTGTTGGAGCGGTGCCCAGTCTCCTGGAGTGAGCAACACGGCGGCTTCTGGTCGTTAACCAAGTTCGACGACATCGTCGCCGCGGCCCGTGACTATGAGACGTACACGGTCGAGCAGGGGGTGATCGTCCCGTCGCTGGGTGCCTCGACGCCGATTCCGCCCGCCAGGTGGATCCGCCGGCCCACTCGAAGTACCGCAAAATCCTGTTGCCCTTCTTCACCCCCAAAACCGTGCTCACCTATGAGGACACCGTCCGGTCGATTGTGCGGGAGGCCATCGCCGACTTCGCCGACCGTGATGTTCATGGCTCGTGTCGTCACCAAAGACACCGTCCTCGGTGATGTGGCGTTGGCGGCGGGCGACAGGGTGTTGGTTCACCTCGCCTCGGCCAATCGTGATTCAGCGAAGTTCGAGGACCCCAATCATCTGCGTTTCGACCTGCATCGCGGTGGGCACGCCGGCTTTGGTCTCGGGATTCATCGTTGTGTCGGGTCGAACTTGGCCCCCGTTCAGATCGAGCTCGCCTGGGACGAGCTGCTGCAGCGTATGACGGCCTTCCGGCTGGTGCCCGGCGCCGAGATCGAGTACGCCACGGGTCAGGTCCACGGACCCGAGCGGATGCCGATCACGTTCGAACGGCTGACATGAGACAGGTGCCGGCGCTGGGTGCGCAATGGGCGCTCCATCACCCTCTCATCGAGCGCGGTGTTATGTGCCCGTACCCGCCCCGGAAGAACACCAGCGGTAACCCGTCGGACGCACCGTCGAACTCTCTGACCTGGCCAATCACGAAGTAGTGGTCGCCGGCATCGGTGATGCTTTCGAAATCGCAGTCGATCCAGGCCGTCGTTCCGTGCAATCTCGGAGCGCCAGACGGCGCATGGCTCCACGCCACGCCGGCGAACTTGTCACCGCCGCGGGTTGCGAACGCGCGACAGACGTCATCCTGGTCGGCGGCGAGGACGTTAACGCAGAACGAGGTGGCCGTGCGAATACGCGGGAAGCTGCTCGAACTGCGATCGGGCAGGAAGGCGATCAGCGGCGGGTCCAGGGAGACCGAAGTGAAGGTGCCAACGGCCATCCCGGCCGGTGCGCCGTCGGCATCGATTGCGGTGATGACCGAGACGCCCGTGGGGTAGTTGCCGAGAATCCGCCGGAACCGTTTTGGGTCGACGTGCGGTAGCGGACCCTGCGTCATCGGGCTCAACTTCATGGTGTTTCTCCAGTCGTCGCTGCTCCTTGCATCAACAATATCAAACATCGTTAGATTCAACGAAGGCTGCTTGGCCGGGGGTTGCCCAGGCTTCAGTACCCGCGGAGGGTAATCTGTCACCGTTGGGTTATGCTGACCGCAGAGGGAGTCGAATTTTGATCGACGTGGTCGAGGTCAGTCCGCGCGACGGGCTGCAGAACGAGTCCGTGCTCCTGCCTACGGCGGCGAAGGTCGAGCTGATTCGACGCGCGGTGGCGGCGGGGGCACGCCGAATCGAGGCGGTGTCGTTCGTTCGACCCGACGCCGTGCCCGCCATGGCCGACGCTGAGGCGGTATTGGACGGGATTCCGCGATCCGACGGAGTCTCCTACATCGGCTTGGTGCTCAATCAACGAGGTTATGCGCGTGCGCAAGCTGCCTCGGTCGACGAGATCAATGTCGTCGTTCCGGTAACGGAGACCTTCTCTCGGCGAAACCAGAATGCGGGCGCTGAGGATCTGATGGCGATGGCCGAGGAAGTGGCCGCGAACGCGGCGCGCATTGGTCTGCCCTGCTCGGTGACCCTCGCCGTCGCATTCGGCTGCCCGTTCGAGGGTGAGGTCGACCCTGAGCGGGTCGTCGCGTTCGGGGTGCGGGCGGCGCGGGCCGGAGCGGTGGAGGTCGCGATCGCCGACACTGTTGGCGTCGGCGTGCCCATGCAGGTTCGGCGGCTCGTGGGTGACCTGCGCGCGGAACTGCCGGCGACCCCGCTACGAGTCCACTTCCACAACACACGCAACACCGGTTACGCGAACGCGACGACCGCGGTGGACCTGGGTGTGACGCGGATCGACGCCAGCATTGGTGGCATCGGCGGCTGTCCCTTCGCGCCGAAGGCCACCGGCAATATCGCGACGGAGGACCTCGTGTACCTGCTGCACCGTAGCGGCCTGGAAACCGGACTCGATCTGCAGACCCTTATCGATGCGGCGGGCTTCCTCAGCGATGCGCTCGGAAAGCAGGTGCCGGCGCTCTTGCCCCGCGCCGGTAGCTTCCCAGGGTCGCTCGCGTTGTCCCACCACGGGTGACATCTTCACTGCGCCTCGTGTGCACGGTCCGGGGCGGGCGGCAGCAGGCTCTGCAGCACCCGGCGGTCGAGCACGAGCCGCGCCGGCACGGTGCGCGCAGTCGAGTCGACGAGCAGGGCCTTCGTCGCGCGCAGGGCCGCCCGAGGCTTAGCGACTAGGGCCGCCGTGCGCTCGGCGAGCAGCTGATCCAAGGCGGTTCCGTCCGCCACTACCGCGGTGACGATCCCCACGTTCGCGGCGGTGGCGGCGTCGAAGCGCTCACCGAACAGCATCAGCTCGGCCGCGCGCTGGTGCCCGACGAGCCGGGGCAGCAGGAGGGTGGACGCGGCCTCGGGCACCAATCCGAGGTCGACGAATGGGAGTCGGAAGGTGCTGCGGGCGGTGGCGTAGACGAAGTCGCAGTGCAGCAGGACCGTGGTGCCCACGCCGATGGCGGGTCCATCGACCGCGGCCACCAGCACGGCACGGAGCCCGGTGAGCGCGGCCAGAAACCGCACCGGCGGTGGGTTGTCACCCACAGGCGGGTTGTCCCGCATGTCTTGCAAGTCGTTGCCTGCGGTGAACGCACCGCCCGCACCGGTCAGGACGACGACGGCCGCAGCTGATGCCTCCGCGGCGATCAGCGCGTCGGCGAGTGCGGTGTACATCGCCGCGGTAATCGCGTTGCGCTTGTCCGGCCGGTTCAGCCGGATCGTGACGACATCGCTGGAGGTGCTCACCTCCACCTCGGCCACTAGCTCGCCGCCGTCATCGCTGCACGGTCCGGCCCGATCATCACGCTGCTGACCACTGTGCTGAGGCCGAGGACTCTCCTCACATCGACATCCCGCCGTCGACGCTGAGCACGGTGCCCGTGATGTACCCCGCTTCCTCGGAAGCAAGGAATGCGACTGCGGGCGCCATTTCCTCGGCTTCGGCGAAGCGCCCGAGCGGAATTGCCGCAGTTAGCTCGACGAGCTTGTCGGGGGGAACCTGGGCAACCATCGCCGTGGCGGCGTTGGGAGAGATCGCGTTGACCGTGATACCGAAACGCGCGACCTCCTTTGCGACGGTCTTGGTGAACCCGATGATCCCGGCCTTAGCTGCGGCGTAGTTGGCCTGTCCCACGTTGCCGTGCATACCGGTGTAGGAGGTGACGTTGATGATTCGGCCGAAGCCACCCCCGCGCATGTACGGAATCGCTGCCCGGGTGATGTGGAAAGTACCGCCCAGATGCACGTCGAGTACCCGCTGCCAATGCGTCTCGGACAGTTTCCAGACCACCGAATCGCGGGCGATACCGGCGTTGTTCACGGCGATGTCGACACCGCCGGCCCACGCCGCCACGTCGTCGACCGCATCCGTCACCGTGTCGGGATCGGCGACGTCCACCGCCAGCGGCGCGACGGTATCGCTGCGCTCGCCCCAAGCCGACCGCAGCGCGTTCGGGTCGAGGTCGAAGGCCGCGACCCGAGCCCCGGCTGCGGCGAACAGCCGGGCGATGCCGTGGCCGATGCCCTGCGCCGCGCCCGTCACAATCACGGTGCGGCCGGAGAAATCGAAGGAAATGCTCATGAGCGGCGGGTGTCCTTCCAGGCGATATCACGATCGGTTCGTGGTTCGCCGGGCAGGCCGAGGACGCGTTCGCCCAGTACGTTGCGCAGAATCTCGGAGGTACCGCCCTCGATGGAGTTGGCCAACGATCGCAGCCACGCCTTGCGGATGTCTGCGCCCCCGTGGACAGCCGTGAAATCCGGAGCGGTCACCGCATAGTCATCGATGAGCAGACCGTCGTCACCGGATAGGTCCACGCACAGCTCGTAGATCGCCTTGTTCAGCTCGGACATCTGCAACTTTGCGATCGAGCCCTCCGGCCCCGGCTGGCGCCCGAACTGGGCAGCGGCGCGGGCGTTGGTCAGCCGGGCCGCCTCGGCGCGGGTCCACAGCAACATCACCTGCTCGGTGGTGGCCGCGTCGATGAGTCCGGCGGCGTGCGCCGTGCGGTACATCTCGGCGAGCTGGCCGATCGGCCCGGATCCACGTTCGGCCGGCCGGCCGCCCAGCGACACTCGCTCATTGGCCAGGGTCGTCATCGCGACCTGCCAGCCCTGCCCGACGTCGCCGAGCACGTTCCTCGCCGGGATGCGAACCCCGGTGAGGTAAACCTCGTTGAATTCGGCCTCCCCGGTAAGTTGGCGTAGCGGCCGGACCTCGACGCCGGGGGTGTGCATGTCGAGCAGGAAGTACGTTAGGCCGCGGTGCTTGGGCACGTCGGGGTCGGTGCGGGCGAGGAGAATGCCCCAGTGCGCGACGTGGCCCAATGAGGTCCAGATCTTCTGCCCGTCAACGACATAGGCGTCACCGTCGCGTACGGCCCGCGTTGCGAGCGCGGCAAGGTCAGACCCCGCGCCGGGCTCGGAGAATAACTGGCACCAGATCTCCGCACCGGTGAAGCAGGGCCGCAGATAGCGAGTCTTCTGCTCATCGGTGCCGTGCGCGTGGATGGTGGGCAGCGCCATGCCGAGTCCGATCACGTTGCGTGCCGTGTGGTCGGCCGCACCCGCATGAGCCATCCGTTGCTCGACCAAGGGCTGCAGCGACGGGTCTAGTCCGCGTCCGCCGTGGCCGTGCGCGCAGCTCACCACCGCGAGGCCGGCGTCGAAGCGCGCCTCCCGGAACGCTCGGTCCGCTGCGGTGTCGGCGGGATCGGGCGGCGGATGGTTTATCAGGAACCGGGTGAGGTCTTCGTCGAGCGCTGCGGCGTCGGGTGTGCTGTCCACGGTGTCGTCTGAGACGGCGGCGTTTGGAGTGCCGCTGGCGAGGTCGAGCAGCTCGGCAAGCCGGGCGCGATACCGGGTCGGCGAGCCGAACAGCAGCTGGCTCGACTTGGCCCGCTTCACGTACAGATGGGCGGGGTGCTCCCAGGTGAACCCGATGCCACCGTGGATCTGGATAGTCTGGGCAGCGACGCGCTGGTATGCGTCGGCGGCGACCGCACGGGCCAGGCTCGCGGCCACGGCCAGGTTGGCCGGTTCGTGCATCGCTGTCCAGAGGCCGTGGTGGACGACCGATCTGGCCGACTCGACGTCGATGAGCATGTCCGCGCAGCGATGCTTGATCGCCTGGAAGGAGCCGATGGCGCGCCCGAACTGGACGCGCGTCTTTGCGTATTCCACCGCCATCGCCAACGTACGCTCGGCACCGCCGAGCTGCTCGGCGGCGAGGTAGAGCACCGCCAGATCCAGCGTTCGGGTAAGCGCGCCCGCGGCTGCGCCGTCAGTTCCGATCAGGCTGGCCGGTATGGCGTCGAACCCCAGCTCCGCGAGTTTGCGGGTGGAGTCCATGGTTGTGAGCGGGTTTCGGGCGAGGCCCGGGGCGGGTCCCGGTACGGCGAACAGGCTCGAACCGGCCGACGTGGTCGCGGCGACCAGGACGAGGTCCGCCGTTGATCCGTCGAGGACGAGCGGAGCCCGGCCATTCACCCGCCATGTGCCGGCGCAGTGCTCGGCTGTGAGGGTGGATTCCGCCGGCGTCGGACCGGCCCAGGCCAGTGTCGCGGTCGTGCTGCCCGCTGCGATGCCGGGCAGGTATGCGGCGGCCGCCTCGAGATCGCCTGTCTCTAGCAGCGCGGTGGCCGCGAGACCGACGGTCGATAGGAATGGACCACAGAACAGAGCGGCGCCCATCTCCTCGAACACCACACCCAGCTCGACCGGGCCCGCCCCGCTACCATCGAACTCTTCGGGGAGAGCGAGTCCGTGCAGACCGAGCTCCTGCGCGGCGCGGGTCCACGTGTCCGTGTCGAAGCCGGAGTCGGTCTCCATGAGCCTGCGGACATCTCGCTCGGTCGATTGTTTCTCGAGGAACCCGCGGACCACCGCACGCAGGCTTTCGGCTTCCTGTCCGGGACTGAAACTCAACTTGGCACCTCGCCGTTCCGGGGGCTCATAGGTATGGTTCACCATAACCATATAGCGTTTGGTTAGAGAAGGCTGTCCGCGGTCGCGGATCCGGGAGACGAGGAGCATGCCATGGGTGACGACATCGCGCGGCCGCTGCGGGGCCGGCGCGCACTCGTGACCGGCGCAAGCCGAGGCATCGGGGCGGCGATCGCACGCAAGCTCGCCGGGCAGGGGGCCGACATCGTGCTCGCGGCACGCACCGTCGGCTCGATCGAGGCCCTCGCCGAGGAGTTGGGCGATACAGGCGTGCGGGCGCTGGCTGTGCCCACCGACATGACCCAGCGCGACGCGCTGCGGGCATTGATCGACCGTGTCGGCGAAGAATTCGGCGGGCTGGAGATCCTGGTCAACAATGCCGGCGTCCTGCCACCGGCAAGCCGCGCTGAGAACCTGGCCTGGGAGGCATGGGACGCCACGCTGGGGTTGAACCTCTCGGCACCCTGGTTTTTGGCGTGCCGGGCCAAGGAGCTGATGGGGCGCGGGGGCGTGGTGGTGAACAACGCCAGCACGGCGGCGTATTTCCCCTCCCGCGGGCTGGTGGCTTACAACGTCAGCAAGGCGGCAATGGTCATGCTCACCAGGGTGCTCGCCCTGGAATGGGCACGGGAGGGCGTGCGCGTGGTCGGCGTGGCGCCCGGAAAGGTTGACACCGAGCTGGTGGCGCCGATTGTGGCCTGGACCGAGAAGCACGGGATGCCGCTCAACCCGATGCGCCGGATCGGAACCGATGGGGAGGTGGCTGACCTGGTCGCGTTCTTGGTGTCAGATCAGGCCGGCTACCTCACCGGAGTCACTGTGCCCATCGACGGGGGCGAGTTGCTGACCGCGGGGTCGGAACCCGGTCGCTGAGACCCCTCAAGGCGAAGTTAGCGGGATATGACCTAGCCGCTGGGACGTCGAGTAGCCGAACCGCCGGTCGCCCGATGGCGGACCAGGGGCGCGATGCGGTAGTCGACGAGTCGGCGCATGACCAACGACGTGTTGGTGCGCTCGACACCTGGGATGGCGAGGATCTGACCCGCCACCCGGTAGAGGTCCTCCGCGTCGGCGGCGACCACATGCACCAGCAGGTCGACTGGTCCCGAAATGCCGTGAACCTGAAGGACTTCTGGGATCTCTGCTAGCGCTGCAGCGACCTCGTGGAGTCTGCGCTGGGTCACCTGGGTCGTGACGAATGCGGTGAGCGGATAGCCCAGGGCCTCCGGGGTGACGCGTCGCTCGAACGAGTCCAGCGCGCCGCTCGCTTCGAGGCGGGCGATCCTACTCTGCGCCGTATTTCGGGAGATACCGGCGCGGTCAGCTATCGCGATCGTTGTCGCCCTCGGATGCTCAAAGAGCAGCAGCAGGATGCGTGCGTCGATCGAGTCGATGGGTCCGGCACTGGGCAAAGTGCCCTCCTTTTCCGGTCAGCTGACCTGCTAGACGACGCAGAATGCGTAGTTAATTGGTGATGAGTTGTGCAGAAGTTCAACACCGTGCTTGGCTTCGCGTCAACACGTCAATTTCCGGAGTTAACGATGAATACCCCGACGATCGGGTCGCCAGCGACCGCCCAGTCCGACGTACTGAGCGAGATCCAAAACCGTGTGCTGTGGCTCTCAACCGCAATCGTCCATCACGCCAATAGGGTCCGCGCGAACCCGTCGGGTTTGAAGGTCGGCGGTCACCAGGCGTCGTCGGCGTCCATGGTGTCGATCATGACCGCTCTATGGTTTCGTCATCTGCGTGCCGAGGACCGGGTCTCGGTCAAGCCGCACGCCTCCCCGGTGCTGCACGCGATAAACTATCTGCTCGGCCTGCTCGATGCCTCCTACCTGCCGCGGTGCGTGAATTCGGCGGCCTGCAGAGCTATCCGAGTCGCGCCAAGGATCCCGACCCGGTCGACTACTCGACAGGATCGGTCGGAATCGGTGCCACGGCGCCGATCTGGGGGGCGATCGCGCGCCGCTACGTCGACAACGCATTCGGGACCGGCGGCACGGGCCGGCAGTACTCCCTTGTCGGGGATGCAGAATTGGACGAGGGCGCGGTGTGGGAGGCGGTGCTGGATCCTGCGGTGTCACAACTCGGCGAGGTCGTCTGGATCGTCGACCTGAATCGACAGTCGTTGGACCGAGTAGTACCCAATATCGCCGCGGACAAGCTGCAGCGGATGTTCGACGCGGCCGGCTGGCAGGTCATCGTCGTCAAGTACGGGCAGGCTATGGAGCAGTTGTTCGCCAGGCCCGGTGGCTGCGCGGTGCGCCGGCGAATCGACGAGATGGCCAACCCGGAATACCAGCGGCTGCTGCGCTGCAACGCTTCGGAGCTGCGGCACCGCCTGCCGGGCGCCGGACCGGACGCAGGCGCGATCGCGCGCGTGACGGCAGAGGTGGACGACGCCACGTTGGTCCAGGCGATCGCAAATCTTGGCGGTCACGACCTGAGCGCTCTCGACAGGGCGCTCTCGACGATCGACGACAGCCGGCCTACGGTCGTCTTCGCCTACACGGTCAAGGGATACGGGCTCGCCACCCACGGTCACCCACAGAACCACTCGTCGCTGCTGACCGACGATCAGGTTCGAGAACTTGCGGTTCGGCTCGGCGCCGACCCCGATGACCCGTGGCGGCAGTTCCCTGACGGCAGCGTCGAGGCGGAGCTGTGCCGCAACACCGCGAAACGGCTGGCGCGGTCGCCGATCCCCGTGCGGTCGGCCCCGTCCCTGCCCAGCGACATAGGCCGGACCCCGGCCGGCATGGCGACCACGCAGCTGCGCTAGGCAGGGTGCTGCTCGACCTGACTCGGGAAGCTCCGCAGGCAGCGCGTCGCGTCGTGACGGTGAGTCCAGATGTCAGTTCGACAACCAATCTCGGGGGCTGGCTGAACAAGGTCGGTGTCTGGTCGGCCCGCGAACGCCGGGATTGGTTCGCCGACGACGCGGAGACCATCCTGCACTGGCGCGAGGATCCGAACGGTCAGCACATCGAGCTCGGCATCGCCGAGGTCAACCTGGTGAGCCTGCTTGGCGAGCTTGGCGCGACCTGGAGCCGGTGGGGAGAGCCGCTGCTGCCGATTGGCGTCGTGTACGACCCGTTTGTCGAGCGGGCCCTTGAACCATGGTCCTACGGTATCTACGCCGGCGGACACTCGATTCTGATCGGTACCCCCTCCGGGGTGTCGCTCGCACCGGAAGGCGGGGCGCACCAATCCATCAAGACACCTTCGATAGGGCTGGAACAACCCGGTTGTGTCACGTACGAGCCCGCATTCGTGATCGACACCGAATGGACACTGCTGGCGAGCTTGGCGCGGCTCGGTAAGCCGGACGGCACGTCGGCCTACCTCAGGTTGTCCACCCGGGCGGTCGACCAGACGCTAGCCGAGGTACCCGCCGATCCGGCGGCACGGGAGCGACGCCGCAGGCAGGTAGTCGCGGGTGCCTATGCGCTGCGGCGCGCCGACCACCCGAGGGTCACCGTCGCCGCGATGGGGGCGGTGGTACCCGAAGCGCTGTTGGCCGCCGACCGGCTGTACCGTATCGGCGTTCCGACCGACGTCGTCTGCATAACGAGTCCCGACCTGCTGTACCGGGCCGTGCGCGCCCGGCAGGGGCACGAGAACGCAGAGTCGTGGATCCTCGACCAGGTGTTTCCGTGCGACCGAGTGACACCGCTGGTCACAGTGCTGGACGGGCATCCGCACACTCTGGCGTTCCTCGCCACCATCAGCCGTGTTCCGACCACCGCGTTGGGTGTCACCCACTTCGGCCAGTCCGGTTCGCCGGCCGAGGTTTACGCACACCACGGCCTGGACGGCGACAGCATCGTGCGTGCCGCACTCGATCTGGTTGTTTGAGGTCTGCCGGTAATCCTATTTGCCCGATGGTGGTCATATGTTTGCCAAACGTTGTTAGGCTACTCGGTGCAGCCTAAGGAGAGGACTCAATGACGACGCAGACACAGGAAGCCACGCGTTACCCGGTTGGCGGCTCGAGCCTCATCACTGTGCGCTGCCCCGCGGATGGGCGCGCGGTCGGGACGGTGCCCGACATGACGCCGGCGCAGGTGCACGAGGTGGCCGCCGGCCTGAGATCGGCGCAGCTGGAATGGGAGGATCTCGGCCCGGCCGGACGGGCGAAGCACATCCGGCGGTTCCTGGACTGGGTGTTCGACAACGAGGACCGGTTGATCGGGATCATGCAGGAGGAAACCGGGAAGTCGTGGGGAGATGCCGCCGTCGAGACCGCGGTCGTCGTGGACACGATCAACTACTACACCCAGCATGCGGCCGGGTTCCTCGCCGATCGCCGAGTCAAGCGGTGGGGGCCGACTGCTCTCACCAAGAACCTCCGGATATTCACGCGACCACACCAGCTGGTCGGCATCATCACGCCGTGGAACGGGCCGCTGGCCACCCCGATCATTGACGGGATCCCCGCGCTGATGGCGGGTGCCGCGGTGCTGTTCAAACCCTCCGAGGTCACTCCACTGACCTGGACCGAGGCCACCCGCGGCTGGATCGACGAGGTAAAGGCGCCACCGGTAATGGCCTGCGTGACGGGCGGAGGCGCCACCGGTGCCGCGGTGGTCGATGAGGTCGACATGATCCAGTTCACCGGGTCGACCGCCACCGGGCGCAAGATCGCCGCGCGGGCCGGTGAGCGGCTGATCCCGCACAGTGTTGAGTTGGGCGGTAAAGACGCGATGATCGTGCTCGACGACGCCGACCTCGATCGGGCGACCAGCGGTGCGGTCTGGGGCGGGTTGTGGAACTCGGGGCAGATCTGTGTGTCGGTCGAGCGAATCTACGTGCAGGACAAGGTTTATGACGAGTTTGTCCGGAAGCTGACAGGCAAGGTCAAGGGGCTGCGGCAGGGCATGGATCCCGACGGCAGCTATGCCACCGAGATCGGTGCGATGGCGACCGAGCGCCAGCTGCAGATCGTCGAGCGACACGTCACCGACGCCGTCGAGCGCGGCGCTAGTCCGGTGACCGGCGGCAAGCGTACGTCTGAGGGCCTGTTCTTCGAACCCACGGTGCTCACCGACGTCGACCACTCGATGTTGTGCATGCGCGAGGAGACCTTCGGTCCGACACTGCCCGTGATGAAGGTCCGCGACGAAGAGGAAGCCATCCGGCTCGCCAACGACTCGCCGTACGGGTTGGCCGCCAGCGTGTGGAGCGGGAGTGCCGAGCGGGCCGATCGTGTCGCTCGGCGACTCGAAACGGGAGCGGTCAACATCAACAGCGCGCTCACCGCCACAATGCTGCTGGTCTTGCCAATGGGAGGGTGGAAATCCTCGGGTGTTGGCGGCCGTAATGGGGGAGCCGCAGGAATCCTGAAGTTCTGCCGGCAGCAGGCGATTGTGTCGGAGCGATTCCGGCTCAAGTCCGAGCCGTTCTGGTACCCATACGTCCCGCGGACGAGCCGACTGCAGGCGCGTCTGATGCGTCTGGTCGGTGCGCACGACTGGCGTCGGCGGCTCGGTCTTCGGGGCAGGAAGTAGGTTCGGCCCGCTTGTCGGTATTGCTTCGGGCAGACCTCCACTTGACGAGCAGTCCGCGGTTGACCCGAATCACCAAATGGCGTTAGGTTAATGGGCAAGGTGTTTCCAGCGCCACGGCATTGGACGAGAGGATACGCGTGACGAAGGTGTCGATCGACAGCGCTAAATGTCAGGGCCATGGCCGATGCGAGCTAATCGCACCGGAGCACTTCGAGGTCGGCGACGACGGTTATGCACACGTTCTGCGTGAGGATGTGGCAGAGGACGATTTGGTCGATGTTCGTGAGGCGGTGCAAAGCTGCCCTGAGAGCGCCATCGTGCTGACCGATTAACCCGCGATTAGCCGCGGCGGCCCAGGCGGCCCGCTTTCAACCCACCGCGACAACGGTGCCTTCAGTGACCAGCGCCTCGATGTCGTCGGCACCAAAACCCGCCTCGCTTAGGACTGTTCGGGTGTCGGCACCCCGCGCCACCGGAGCCGGGCGGATGCGTCCGGGGCTGCGCGACAGTCGGGGAGCCGGGGCGGCAGTGACGATGCCATCGGCGCTGTTGATGATCGTGCCACGGGACCGCAGATGCGGATCGTCGGCAACCTCGTCGAGTTCCAGCACCGGCGAGCCGCAGCCATCGATTTGGGCGAACTCGGCCGTCCAGTGTGAGCGTGGCTTGGTCCGGATTACCGCCGCCACACGCTCGCGCAGGGCGGGCCAGGTCGCCGGATCCAGCTGCCGCGAAGGGTCGACGTCGTCGAGTCCGAGCGCGGCCAGGAACCGTGCGTAAAACTTGGGTTCGATCGCACCGACGGCGAAGTAGAGCCCGTCAGCGCAGGCGTACACGCCATAGAAGGGTGCCACGCCGGACAGCAGATGTTTGCCGCGGCCTGGCCAGATGCCGGTGCTCAGCTCGGCGAGGTTGGTGATGTTGAGCAGTGCGGAGCCGTCGGCGATCGCGCCGTCGACCACTTGTCCCTCGCCGGTGACCGTTCGCTCGAACAATGCCATCACGATCCCCAGGGCCGTCGTCAGCGCCCCGCCGGCCAAGTCACCGACCATGGCAAGAGGCGGCACCGGTGCCTCACCGCCGACCACCCCGAGCGCGCCCGATACCGCGGTGTAGTTGATGTCGTGCCCGGCCCGGGCGCTGTAGGGGCCGTCTTGCCCCCAACCCGTCAGCCGTGCGTAGACCAACCGCGGATTGCGAGCACACAGCACGTCGGGACCCAAGCCCCTGCGTTCCATCGTCCCCGGGCGGTTGCTTTCCAGCAGGACGTCGCAGGTGTCGGCCAACCGCGCAATCACCTCGGCGCCGCGAGGACCGCGCAGATCGACGATGGCCGAGCGCTTGCCGCGTGACAGATATTTGGCGGGATCGAAGGCTGGCGTATCGGGTCGTTCGACAGCGATGACGTCGGCGCCGAAATCTGCCAGCAACATCGAGCAGAACGGCCCAGGGCCAAGGGCGCTGAGGTCGAGCACCCGGATACCGGTCAGCGGTGGCGCGGCCGCGGCTGACCCCAAACTAGTAGTCACCGCGCCAAGCTATCAAACGTGGTTTGATTTTGACAGCGGCGAGATAATCGGGCAATGACCACGCAGCCTGTCTCGGCTCGGACGATCACCGTTGAGGACTACCGGGAACTGCTGGCGCAGCGGCTCCGTACCGACGTAACGACTGGTCCGGACGCCGCCGACCATGCCGAGTTCGTATTCAACCTGACGCGCCTGCTGCACCGATTAACTCAGGATTTCGAGGTGCTGCACCGGCGGCGGGGCTGGAGTTGGGCGGGCTTTCGCATCATGAACGTGTTGTGGGTCCTCGGCGCCGCCGAGTTGCGCGACGTCGCGCGGCTCTCGGGCGCCTCGCGCGCCGCCGTGTCGAGTGCGATGAACCCGCTCGAACGCGACGGGTTGGTGTCGCGGACCAGAGACGCCGCGGACCGCCGGCTAGTCCGGCTGCAACTGACGGAGCGGGGCCGATCGGCGCTGCGGGACGCTATGCGTGAGCAAGCTGATCGCGAGCGAGCCTGGCTGTCGATGCTCGACCGCGCCGACCAGCAGCGGTTGTCCCGGCTGTTGGCGCGTATCGCGGATCGGAAAACTCCTCAAGGCCTTAAATCCAACAACGATCGTTAAGACCCTAACGATTGTGTTAACCTGCTGTCATGCCACCGCGAACGCTCATTCAATTCAGCAAAGGCAAGACCAGTCGGCAGGCCCATCGCGACCTGCCGGGCTCCGATTCGAACGGGTCATTACTCAAGGATGACGAGCTCACTCGGCATGGCTTCGACGGCCGGGAGGCGGTGCTGTACCGGTCGAACGACCCGACCGTGTTCCGCACCGAAGGGCGTTTCAAGTCGACGTCGGCGGTGCTGACCGAGGTCACTACCACCGACATGACCGATCCGCGCGGCTCGGCGCAACGGCTGTACTACAACGCCGATGCCACGATCTGGCTGTCACGCCGGACCGAGCCGATGCCGTTCTACCGGCGCAACGTCGATGGCGACGAATGCTGGTTCGTACACAGAGGGTCGGGCACCGTCGAGACGGAGTTCGGACCGATCGGCTACGCGCAGGGCGACTACGTCGTGATCCCCAAGGCGATCACGCACCGTTGGGTGGTTGATCCGGGCGAGACGATGCTATTCGGCATCGAGACCGTCGGCGAGTTGCGGGCACCCACCTATGTCGGTCTGGGCCGCCACGCGCCGTTCGATCCTGACTTGGTCCGCGTCCCGGAGCCAGCGCTGGTGGCGTCCAACCAACCGGAGTACGAGGTCCGGGTGAAGTACGACAGTGAGTATTCGTCGATCTACGTCGACCACCACCCCTGTGATGTGGAGGGTTGGAAGGGCGACTACTTCCCGTTCGCGTTCAATATCTGCGACTGGAACGTGATCATGTCCGACAGTCTGCATCTGCCGCCGTCGATGCACTGCTTCCTGGTTGCCGAGGGCATCAACATCATCAATCTGCTGCCGCGGCCGTTCGAGTCGGTCCAAGGGGTCGAACGGATCCCGTGGTTTCACCGCAACGCCGACTACGACGAGATCGCGCTGATCCACGGTGGCAAGTCGCTGGGCCGACCGCTCAAGGCCGGCCTGGTCAGCCACGATCCGCAGGGCATCCATCACGGCTTCCCCGACCGGGCGCGGATCAAGTCCCGCCGCGAATGGGACGACCACCCGCGCATCGAGTGGGAAATCATCATGGTCGAGGCCGCACGTCCACTGAAACTGGATCCGGTCCTGCAGGCTTAAGGCATCCTCCGCGCCGCGACCAATGCATCTGCCAACCGGCTCAGCACCCAACATTGCTTGATTCTCGGAGTTTCACTAAGAGGTGACACCTTGGCTACGCAGACAAACGACAAGTCCGTCGACGCCGTAGACGTGGTGGTGATCGGGGCCGGAGCCGGTGGTATGGCCGCGGCGGCCCTGCTCGTCAAATACGGGTACCGGACGCTGCTGGTGGAGGCCGAACCCCAAGTGGGCGGTCGGGCCTCGACCGTGCAGATCGAGGGATTCAGAGTCAACACCGGGGCCCAGGTTTTCGAGCTCGGCGGCGCCAACAAGGCGCTGTTCGACGAGGTCGGGGTGCCGATCCGGGCGCGCCGTCAACCTAAGCCGCTAGTCCTGCGTCTCGGTCGCCTCGACCTGCCGGTCATGAGTGGACCCACCGGTTTACTGATCAACAAGCTCCTGATTCCAGTCGTCGGTGGTGCCGCACTGCGGTTCGGTGTCTTTCGCCCTGCCGAGGGTCTCACCGTGGAGCAGTGGCTGGACCGGTCGCACGCCCCTAATCGATTGCGCAAACTGGCCCGTAACCTGACCAGCGCCATGTTCGCGGCAGAGCCACGAGACGTCTGCGCGACTCTCTTCTTTGACTACCTCACGAAGAAGGGCGGCATGAACCCGTATGGGGCGCACCCCGAGGGCGCCATTGGGCCGTGGCACGACCTCGCCCGTTATATCGAACGCGCCGGCGGGACCATCTGGCTTGACAGTCGGGTTACCGGCATCGGGGTCGGCCCCGATGGTCGTGCCGACGGCGTGACCGTGCTGCGCGAGGATGGTGCGGTCGCGGTGACGACGCGCACGGTCGTCAGTAACGTCGGTCCCGTTGCCACCGGTAAGCTGGTCCCGGCGGAGGCATGGCCCGCCGGCTACGTCCGGAAGCTGGAAGCGGAGAATTACCCGGGCACACTCATCACGGTGAACTTCGCCACCGACGAGCCCATCGCTCGACTGAAGACACTCGTGTTCTTCGGCTTCACCGACCGGCTTGCGTACGCGTCGTACATGAGCGGTCCGTCACCGGCATTGGCGCCGTACGGCCGGCATCTGTATTGTGCGACGAGCACACCGCACCCGGCGAGCAGCGGATTCGACGTGGCCGGCGAGGTCGAGATGCTCAAGCGGGAAACACTCGAACAGTTTCCCGAGTTTGCCCACGCCCAGATCCTGTCGATCGCGGTGTGCACCGGAGACTGGCCCGGTCAGCGCGCCATCCCCGGCCGGGACTGGTCGAACGATACCCCGGTGGACAACATCTGGAACGTCGGCGACGGCGCCCGACCCTGGATGGGCGCCGGCCAGAGCGGGTGTGTCGAGTCGGCACGTCTCGCAGTGGACGCGATCCGGGAGTTACACCCGGTTGAGCGCTAAGCGTGAATCCACCTGGCATGGCCACTACGCTCGGCCGACACCATCCACTCCTCAGTGCCCGTACAGGGTCCCTTGCCACATGGCCACCAATGCGTCGACGGCGGCTTCTTCGTCGGCGAGAGTCGGCTCGATCCCCAGCCCGGCGATGTAGAGCACGCGTTCTGTGCCCCAGAACAGGGTTGACGCCAGAGTCCTGCTCGGTACGGCGGACGCGATCATCCCGGCAGCACGTTCGCGTTCGATCTCGACAGCGCCGGCGGCGACGAAGCGCTCAACGATGCCCAACCACAGACCGCGCAACTCGGGCTCGGAGTGCCAGTGATCATTCACAGCCTGCAGCACCAGGCGGTGACGGTGCCAGGCCCGTGTGACGGCACGGATGCTGCGCTGCAGGGCGACTGTCGGCGGATCCTCAGGTGAGCGCGCCAGAAATGGCTGCACCGTTTCGAAGATGTCACCCATCGCGGTCTCGAGCAGGCCACTCAGTACGGAGAACTTAGACGCGAAGTAGAAGTAAAAGGTCGCCCGGGAGATCTTCGCCTCGGTGAGGATCTGCGCAACGCTGATGTCATTAAACGACTGCCACGCCAAAAGCCGCGCGGTGGCCGCGAGGATACTTTCCGCCGACGCTCCATCGATGTCCACGCTCCGCCGTCGACCGGCCCCTCGCCGCGCCGTCTCCGTCATCGCCCGCCACCTTACCTCCGGTCTGCGCGTCTTGCCGCGCCACCCAGACTAAGAACCTACCCCAATTTCAAAAGACTATACGCAGTGTATGGACAGTGTGTTAGTGTGAGCCGGTACACAACTGCCGGAGACGGTTGTCGGTGCCACTGACAGCAAGTCATTGAGAGAAGGAAGGGCAGAACTGATGAGTTTGATGCTCAGTACCAGTGGGTGGCCGCTGGTCGACGACGAGGGGTGGCCCCCCAACATTGTGCCGAGTCCCGGCGACTTCACCGCCAGCACCGCGTCGCAGATCATCTTCTTCTTCGTCGCGGGAGCGGCCGTGGTCATCTTCGCGTTGCCATGGGCGATCAGGGCGGCGATGAGGAGCAAGAACTACGTACCTTTGCTGGTGATCGCTAGCGGTCTGATCTGCAGTTTGCTGGAACCCATGCTCGACATGCTGGGCCATCTACACTGGGCCAAGAACCTGGTGCCCGCGTTTACCAACTTCGGTATCACCGTGCCGGCGCTGATCCCGCTGTGCTACGTGGCATTCCTGGGCCTGGAAGCCTATTTCTGCTACTTCGTCATCCGCAACGGCGCGCATGTCCAGCACTTCCTCATGCTGCTCGGGTTGGGGATCCTGACCGATGCGGTGATGGAGACAATTGGCATCAACTTGGGGATCTACACCTACTACGGCGTGCAACCGTACGACTTCCTCAACTTCCCGTACTGGTGGGGCTTCATCAACGGCGGCTCGTTCGTCACAATTGGCGCAATGCTGGCTTTCGCGGTGCCACGTTTGAAAGGCGCCAATAAACTGTGGTTGTTGCTGGTGGCGCCAACCGGCATGATGATCAACTACTTCGGGGTGGGCTGGGTGCACCTTCTCGCACATAACTCCACCCTGCCGACGGCGGCGCGTTGGGTGGCCACGACAATCATGATGGCGATGATGGTTGGCTGGATGTTCGTGCTGCATCACCTCGTCGGGCGGCCACAATCGCTTCCGGCGCCGAATTGGACCGTGTGGCGGACCTTCGTGTACGGCAAGTTCACGCCGAGCCGGGCGGTGCGGCTAGCCATGTGGCAGAAGATGTGCGAGGAAGGCGGGGTTCGTCCCAGCGACGGGCTCGCCGCCGATCCCGAGGATCCGTCTCAGGCGCAGGCGTGCGGCCCAACCATTGTCGCAAATGGTGTGAGCCCGATATCTCGCCGAGACGAAGCCTCGGTCTGACGATCGCTGCGGTGGGCTGGTCCGGGGTTAATCCCGGACCAGCCCACCGCCTGCCGTCTTTTGAGCCAGCCGCGTCCGGTGCGGATGAAGGTGACACGCCATGAGTAAACGGGTTGCAGACAAAGTAGCGGTGGTGACGGGTGGTGCTGGAGGTATCGGCGGTGCGGCGGCCAAGGCTCTGGCGGCCGAAGGCGCGCACGTGTTGATCACCGATATCGCCGATGAGCAAGGCAAAGCAACGGCGGATGAGATCGGCGGGCGCTTCGTTCGCCATGACGTCACAGACGCTGACGCGTGGGCGGCCGTGATGACTGCGGCTGAGGAAGCGTTTGGGCCGGTCAACATCCTTGTGAATAGTGCCGGGATCCAAGAGACCGGACCGATTGCCGAGATCACCCTTGATGATTATCAGCGTGTCATGGCGATCAACGCCACCAGCGTTTTTCTGGGGATCAAGGCCGTCGTGCCCGCAATGCGCCGATCCGGCGGCGGCTCGATCGTCAATATCAGTTCCGCGGCCGGCCTTGTTGCCGTGCCGACCGCGCTCGCCTACGTCGCGAGCAAGTTCGCTGTGCGCGGGATAACCAAAGCCGCTGCGATGGAACTCGGTCCCGACAAGATCCGTGTCAACTCGGTCCATCCCGGCGCGATCCGAACCCCGATGCTGGCAAGTCTGGACAACATCGATGTGATCGAAGCATCGCTGCCGATGCTGCCCCTCGGCCGCGCTGGTGAGGCCGACGAGATAGCCAACCTCATCTTGTTCCTGGCCTCCGACGAATCGAGCTACTCGACAGGTGCGGAGTTCCTCGCTGACGGTGGCTGGACCTCCCAGTAACGCGGCATTGTGAGCGGCGGTGGCTCATTACGCACGTCGCAATCAAATTCAGCTGCGACAGTGAGTGAAGTCAACTTGCCGATTCCGCGAAATCAGCAGACGAAGCCGCGACGCTGATCGCGTCGGACGTTTGATGGTCAGGTGGTGGACCGGTCCACCAGCTTGTCGCGCCAGGCGTTGATTAGCTCGATCCGCACACCCCGTGCGGTTAACCAACCTCCGCTGCCTCCCGGCGACCCGTCGACCTGCTCAAGCACGCCCGAGATCGCTTCGACGGGAGCCAGAGTCGCTTCGGGGAACTGAGCCATTAGCGCGGCGACTTCCTCATCGCTGCTGGACAAGCGTCGGCGCACCGAGGTCATAGCGGCGGCGGTCCGCACGTAGTCTGCGACAATCGCGTCGCGGGTTACGCCCGCGGCGCGTAGCAAGGTCGCGATTAGGACACCGGTGCGGTCCTTGCCGGCGGCGCAGTGGATGAGTGTAGGGCCGTCGGCAGCGACCAGCAGCTCGAGTATGGCCACCGCCACTTCGCCCACGCGGGCGACGAGCTCGCGATAGATCGCTTCGAGCCTGACATTTCCACCGGCCAGAAGCTCCCGCAACGTCTTCGGACGCGCTTCACCGAGCAGCGGGAACCGGGCCAGCAGGGTGGTCGGAGTTCGCAGGGGGTGAGGCTCGATGGGCTCGTCGTGCGACCGGAGATCGATCACCGTCACCGGTGGCCATGGCGGGCCCGATGGGCAAGGGTCACCCGGCAGCGGCGCATCACTACGGTAGAGCACCCCACTTCTCGTCACCGCACCGTCGTCGGTCGGAAGACCACCCAGATCGCGGAAGTTAGCGAGCCCCGGCACGGCATCCATTCTTTGCTAAACCTCCTGTAGTCCAACGACTATCGCCAACATTGGCAGATGCTGGTGTCCGCCGCAAACCGAGGGCCACATGTTGCAACTGCTTTCGGTGTATCGACGAGCGGCGCGATCACAGATGCTGAGGCCGGAGGAACGCGTTAAGTGCTGCGTTCACCGCGTCCGGATTATCCTGAGCCGCGTCATGACCCGAATCAGGAATGACAACGAGTTCCGCGTGAGGAAGCAACGCTGCAAACTCCTTTGCGACTTCTATTCCGTACATGATCTCGTTGTTCGAGTGAAGGACGAGCGTCGGGACGTCAATCGTGCGGATCTCGTCAGCGGTGAAGTCCGGTTGCCGGGCCCACATGTCGACAAGCTTTCGCATGTATCGTGCCCACGACTCGTCGTCAACGTGGTTGGATCTATTGGCGCGCAGTGCCTTATCGAAGTTGTCGCCAAGAAGGCCGAACATGTCATCGGGGCCCAGGTTCGCCATCATCTTGGACACCCCGGGGCGGTAGTTGTCGATGTTCCATGGAGTGCCGAGCAAAACCAGCCTTGCCACCAAATCGGGGTCTTGTAGCGCAATGGCGATGGAAACACATCCGCCGTCACTGTGGCCGACGAACGTCGCCGTCTCCACCCCAAGCTGACGTACAAGCCCGGCAGCGGACCTCGCGAAGCTTCGGTAGCCGAACGGCTCGTCGCTGTCGGGGGACCGGCCGTGGCCCCGGCTGTCCACAGCTATGACTCGGTACTGGCTCCCGAGCCAGTTGAACTGACGCTTCCAGTAGGTGTGGTCAACACCGCCGCCATGCAGTAGTACTACTACAGGGCCGTGGCCAGCTTCTTTATAGAACAGGCCGGGAGTGTCGTACGTCATAGGCGTTTCCAAGGTCACCGAGCACACATCCAGTCTGGACGTGACGCAGATTATATGGCATCGTGGCCAATTAATACCGAACACCGTTTGACCCACGTTGCCGGTGGACTGCCGCGCCGACCTTTGGAGCTGTGCGATGACCTCTACCCCTGTAGACCGCGACTATGCTGCACTGCTGCGGTCGTACGACCTGTTCAATCCCGAACATGTCGAGTGGAAATACGACGCGTTCACCTATGCCCGTCAACACTGCCCGGTGGTGCGCGCCGAGTCCCCGGTGGCCGGGCCGATGTGGGTGGTGACCCGGTATGCCGATGTGCGGCAGGTGTGTGAAGATCCCGAGACATTCTCCTCGGTGGGCGGATCACCTGCCCCGTCGCCGGTGCGGTTAGGCCCGCTGGACTCCGACCCGCCGCTGCACACAGGCTTCCGTAAACTGCTCAACCCGTACCTGACGCGTAAGGTCGCACTGGCCTATTCCGACGAGATGCGCCGATACGCCCGTGAACTCATCGACGGGTTTATCGACAACGGCAGGGTCGAGCTGCTCAGCGAGTACACCGGTCCGTTCGTCTCGCGGGTGCTGGCCAGCATGGTGTTCAACGAGAGTGACCTGGCCAAAATGGAACGCGCCAAGGAGATCGTCGTCCGCGTCACCGAGGACGGCACCGAGGAAGCGTTCATGAACCTCGGCATGCTGGCCTCGGAATACCTGATGGCCGCGATCGAGAATCCCCCTGAGGAAGACGGCATCCTGCGGGCGCTGGCCACCGGAACGATTGACGGTGAACCGATAACCCACGAGCAGGCGCTCGGCGCGATCTGCGTGTTGTTCTTGGGTGGGCTGGATACTGCCCGTTCGGCTATCGGGACGATCGCCATGCACATTGCATTGCAGCCCGAACTCGAAGCCCGCGTCCGGGACCCACGGTGGGTGCGCAACGACATGGACGAGTTCATTCGGTTGGTATCGCCGGTGGGGACGTTCGGGCGCACCGTCACCAAAGACACCGAGATCGCTGGGTGCCCGATGAAGAAAGGTGACCGGGTGCTCATTCGGTTCGACTCGGCCAACCGCGACGAGCACAAGTTCGCCAACCCCGAGCAGTTGCAGTTCGATCCGCCCCGCGGCGGCAACGCCGGCTTTGGCCTGGGTATCCATCGTTGTATCGGCATCCACTTTGCACGGATGGAGATCGTCGTCGCCTTGGAGGAGTTGCTCGCCCGCGTCACCAACCTGCGGCTGGATGCTGACCCGGAGAGCTTGAAGTGGGTACCCGGAATTGCCAACTACCCTGATCGCGTTCCTCTCACCTTCGACAAGATCTGACTCGAAGAGGGTTGTAACCCAACGTTTTGTCCCAATCTGAGCCGGACAAGGAGAACCATCATGACCGGACGCGTTGAAGGCAAGGTGGCGCTGATCACCGGCGCGGCGCGTGGGCAGGGCCGCAGCCACGCCCTGCGCCTGGCTGATGAAGGCGCTGACATCATCGCGCTCGACATTGCCGCACAGGTCGAATCGGCCCCCTACCCGCTGGCCACCCCGGCCGACCTAGATGAGACAGCCCGCGAAGTCAAAGCACGGGGTCGAAGGGTAGTGGCCCGCCAGGTGGATGTGCGCGATGGCAAGGCGTTGACCGTGGCAGTCGACGAAGGCGTCGCCGAACTCGGCCGCCTCGACATTGTCCTGGCCAACGCGGGCATCTTGTCGATTGGCGCGTCGTTTGAGTTGAGTGAGCAGACCTGGTCGGAGACGATCGACATCAACCTCAGCGGAACGTGGCGGACCACCAAGCCGCCATCCCGCACATGATCGCAGCCGGCAACGGCGGATCGATCGTGTTGACCAGCAGCATCGCGGGCCTGATCGGCCAACCTGGGCTAGCGCACTACGTTGCGGCCAAACACGGCGTCGTCGGGCTGATGAAGACGCTCGCACTTGAGTTGGCCCCGTTGAATATTCGGGTCAATAGCGTGCATCCGACGAATGTCGACACCGAGATGATCCAGAACGAAGCGACCTACCGGATTTTTCTGCCTGACGACCCCAATCCGACCCGGGAGAAGTTCGCGGTTCCCGCCGGCGAGATGAACGCGTTGCCTATCCCGTGGATCGAAAGCAACGATGTGACCAACGCCGTGCTATTTCTGGCAAGCGATGAGGCCCGCTACATCACCGGAGTCTCGCTGCCGATCGACGCGGGAGCCACTATCAAGTGAGCGCGGCGGCAACGATACGGTCAAGTGCCGCCAGCGTTCTCCGGATCCGATGCTCGTCGGAGTAGAAGCCAGCGTCGACGGCAAGGCCCCACAGCAGATCGACGAGTAACTGTGTGGTGGCCTCGGTGTCCGTGGCGGTGTCGATCTCGCCGTCACGGCGCGCGCCGGCCAGCAGCTCCCCGAAATATTCGCGCACCAAAGAAATGGGCTGCATGGCCTGCTCCTGCAGGTCCGGGTGATGAATGGCGTCGCCCGTCGACGTGACGAAGAAGCGCACAAAGGTCTGGTCGATCCGGATGGTGGCCACCGCGAGGTCGAACACCGCCAGGACCTGGCGGTCAATCGGGCCGATTTGCCGCCGGGCCGGGTCGAGGATCTGCCCGGCCACCACGTCGTGCACCGAAGCCAGGGCCGCCCGGTACAGCGCGACCTTGCTCGGGTAGTAGTTCGCGATCGCATTGCGGGTGAAGCCGGCGTCTTCGGCGATCTGTTTGAGGCTGGCGCGGTCGAATCCGATGGTGCTGAACACTTGACGGGCACTGTGCAGAATTTTGAGCCGGGTTTCGGCGCCGTCGGCGCCGGGCGGACGGCCGGGCCCCCGCTTGGCGACAGCTTCACTCATCACCATGACTCTACGAGGTGCGGGGACACGTCGGTGACCAACCACGCGGAGACTACCGGGATCTACGACGCGCTGCCGGGCTGACCCACTCGGCATTATCTTGGGCTACTCACGCTATCGGCTGATTCCGCGGCGACAGCACCGGCACGTGTTCGGTCATCCCGCCGTCGACAACGAGAGTGTGGCCGGTGATCATGGCGGCAGCGTCGGAGGCCAGGAACACCACGGTGTGCGCGATGTCCTCGGGCTCGGCGAGCCTGCTCAGCAGTTGGCTGTCGATAATCTGCCGACGTAGCTCGTCGGGCACGTTGGCGCGGGCAGCCGGGGTGTCAACGACGCCCGGCGCGACGGCGTTGCACCGAACGCCGAACTGGCCGTATGTCGTCGCGATCACCCGGGTCAGCGAGTCGATGGCACCCTTGGCCGATGAGTAGGAGATCTGAGTGCTCGAGCCGGTGCGTCCCTTGACCGACGAGGTGTAAACGATGCTGCCCCGACCAGCCTCGATCATGTGCGGCAGCGTGTGTTTGGCGGCGAGCATTGATCCGCGAGCTGCGACGGCGAACGCCCTGTCCCATACTTCGGCCTCCAAATTGAGTAAGTCGTTGTCACGGACGAAGATTGATATGTCAGCGGCGTTGCTGTGCAAAACCGTTACAGGCCCGAGCTGATCGCGTACGGTCGCTATCGCCGTAGCCCACTGCTGCTCCTCGGCCACGTCGAGCCGTAGCGCCAGAGCCTGCCCACCGGTCTGTTTGATCGCGGCAGCAACCGCGGTGGCGGCGTCGATGTCCACGTCGGTGACCGCGACCGCCGCTCCCGCCGTGGCGAGCGCCCGTGAACTGGCCGCCCCGATCCCGGATGCGGCACCGGTGACGAGCGCGACGCGGCCGCCCAGGGTGCTGCTCATCGCCGTGGAGCGAAGATGACGGGCAGGGTCGCGAAGCCCTGCGTGACGCTGCCGCACGACCGGGTTGGCTGCTCGGCGATCTCGATGTCGGGGATGGCGCCGAGCACGGCTTCCATCACCGCGCGTAGCTCGAATCGGGCGAGGGCGGTGCCCAAGCAGCGGTGACGCCCCCAGCCGAACGACACGTGCTGGTTGGACGATCGGGGCACGACGAACGAGTCCGGGTCGGGAAACTTCGCGGGATCCCGATTCGCGGCTCCGTAGAGCAACATCACCCACTCACCAGTGCCGATCGTCGTATCCCCGAGTCGGGTGTCGCGCCGGGCGGTGCGGGCGAAGTTGTAGATCGGTGGGTCCAGCCGCAGTGACTCCTCGACGACCGCATCGATCAGCCCTGGGTCGGCCAGCAGCCGCTCGCGCAGGCCCTCCACTGTCATATACCGGTGCAGCATGGTGGAGATGCCGTTGGTGGTGGTCTCATGCCCGGCGATGATCAGCAGATGCACCACCCCGGCGACCTCATTGCGGCTCAACGGTTTCTGCGGGTCAAGCGGCGCGTTGACGATCTCGCCCAGGATGTCGCTCGGTGGCCTGCCGAGCCGCTTGTCGACCTGCTCGTGGACCCATCCCTCGAGTTCGCGTGCGGCTGCGATTGCCGCCGTCATATCGCGGCCCACCGACTGCAGCAGATTCGACGTCAGGGTGTGGATGGTTGCTGCCTGCTCACTGTGCAGCCCGAGCATGGCGGCCAGGACAAGCGGGGGGATCTTCAACCCAAGCGTAGGCACCAGGTCGGCACGGCCGAGCGGGGCGATCTCGGCCACCGCATCCGCCACGATCTGTTTGATCTGCGGGGTCAATCGCTCGACCGCGGCGGCGTTGAAGAACGGCAGCAGCGCCCGCCGCATCTGGCTGTGTCGTGGCCCGTCCGCCTCAGCGGGCAGCGCGGGAACCGATTTCACATTCGGCGGGATCATGATCCCGTTCGTCGAGGTGAACGAATCCGTGTCCAATACCGCCCGGATAAGGTCCGCGTATCGCGATAGCACCCAGAAGCCGTTGTGCGCGGTGCTCCACGCCACGGGGCAGGCGTTGCGCAACTCGTTGAGCGAATCGAACAGGTTCTCGCGCAGCGTGGGGTCGCTGGTGTCAAAGTGGACGGGGTTGGCCTTTCCGGTCACAGGAGTTCTTAGCCGTTCAGATATGCGCGGAGGTCGCTGATGAATTCGCTGTAGATCGCACAAAACGTCCTGGCTATCTCGTCGAGAACATCTGGCTCGCAGTCGAACTCGCCATACCACTCGAGGAATGTGGTGTTCGCGTCGGTCACCGGCAGCACGTGTACGGTCCCGCGGTAGCTCGACGCTGGGAACGGTATTGCGCCGGCGAACTCGTAGGAATAACTGCGGTCCGCGGCGTCATAGCGCACCAGTCGTTCGCGGGCGGTGTCGCCGTCCGGTTCGAGCGTGAGATTGCGTACAGACCCCACTGCACCTGGGCCGGCACCGTTCTCGGGCTCGTTCGAGCGGATCCGGTTGACCCACGCAGCCAGCCCGTGGAAGTCCCCGAGCACCGACCAGACGGCATCGATGTCGGCTCTGATCACAGTGCTGACGTAGGCGAGTGTCATCTCGTCCTCCGGTCGGTAGCCGACACGGGACGGCATGCGAGATGTCGGCGATCGAACGGGGCATACGGCGCCGGTAGGGCAGCGTAGCCGCGATCACCGGGTGTAGCGGTCATTGGACAGCTCCAAAGGGCGACGAATTTAGTTCCACGGGCAAACTTGGGCAAACGACGTTAGGTATTTCATATCATCGTGTCATATCCGCTCCGTCACGTCCATGCCTAGATCGGTGGTTGCGTACCGGTAGCTTGACCGAACAACCGCGACAAATGCCGTGACCGCACGAAAGGGTTTGATCATGGGTTGGCACCAGGACGCGGGCCAGGCCGGGCCGCTCGCCGGGATACGGGTCATCGAGCTGGTCGGAATGGGCCCGGGCCCTTCGCTGCGATGCTGCTCGGGGATCTCGGCGCCGATGTCCTGTGTGTGGATCGTCCGGGCGGACCCGAAGGGGCGATCTCCCCGGAGCTGGATCCGACCCGACGGAATCGTCGTTCGGTTTGCGTCGATCTCAAGCGGCCCGATGCCGATGAATTGATACTCCGCCTCGTCGAGTCCGCGGATGCGTTGATCGATGTCTTCCGGCCGGGCGTGGCCGAGCGTCTTGGAATCGGGCCCGACGAGTGCATTGCTCGAAACCCTCGGCTGGTATACGGCCGGATGACAGGCTGGGGGCAAGGCGGGCCGCTGGCAGCAGACGCCGGACACGACATCAACTACGTCGCGGTTTCGGGTTCACTGGACCTGATCGGCCGTCGAGGCGAGGCGCCGGTTCCGCCGCTGAATCTGCTCGGTGACTACGCCGGAGGCGGGATGCTGCTCGCAATCGGCGTCCTGGCTGCTCTGGCGAATGCCAGCCGGTCGGGCCGAGGCCAGGTCGTCGACGCGGCGATGGTCGACGGCGCATCGCTGCTCACGACCTATATTCACGGGCTTCGCGCGGTCGGGGCTTGGCAGGACCGGCGCGGTATGAACCTCATCGACACCGGCGCACCGTTCTACAACGTGTACCAGACCGCCGACGGCAAGCACGTCGCCGTCGGAGCATTGGAGGCCCGCTTCTACTGGAATCTCTTGAACCGACTTGGGATCGACGACGTGGACCCGGCCGACCAGATGGATCAGACGACGTGGCCGGCGATGAAGATACGGTTGGCCGAGATATTTCGGTCTCGCACCAGGGACGAGTGGTGTGCGCTTTTCGAGGGCGCGGATGCTTGCGTGACTCCGGTGCTCGCTCTGGGCGAGGTTGCTTCGCATCCGCATCATCGGCACCGAGGTTCCTTCACCCAGGTTGATGGTGTGTTGCAGCCAGCACCGGCTCCGCGCTTCAGCCAAACGCCGACGAGTATCCGACGGCCGCCGCCGAGACGTGGCCAGGACACCGACGAGGTGTTGTTGGATTGGGGCTTACAGGCGGAGGAGATCGTGGCGGCTCGACGCCAGGGAGTCATCGGCAGCTGATGGCTAGTGGAATCACGTGCGCGGCGCAGCGCTGGCGGGATCACCGCGGGTAGCGACGGCGACCGGTATGTGGTTTGATGACAGCAACCAATTACTGTTTGGTTTAGCGATGGGTGGTTTGCATGAAAACGCTTGTCATCGGTGGGAGCGGCGCCACGGGGGTGCCGGTGTTGCAGGGCCTGCTTCAGCGCGGTCACGACGTGACGATGCTGCATCGCGGGGTGCATGAACCCGCTGAGCTGCCCGACGTTCCGCACATCCACGCCGATCCGCATTTCCCGGAGACCCTCGCCGAGGCGGTTGGCAACCGTTCCTTCGACGTGGTGCTAGCGATGTACGGCCGAGTCACCGCGATCGCGGAGGTCTTTGCGGGCCGGTGCGGGCATTTGATCAGCATCGGTGGGGTGCCCGCCTATCGCGGTTGCCTGCAACCGGAGACGGTCACCCCCCTATGGCATGGCGCTCAACGCGCGCGAGGACGGGCCGCTGTCCGACGGAACGGAACCGGTGCCCCGCTTCGCGGGGTTGATCCGCGCGGCCGAGCGCGCGGTCCTCGATCGGGCCGCGGCGGGCGCGTTCCGCGGAACCGTCATCCGCTATCCGGCCATCTACGGGCCCCGCAACCTGGTGCCGTGGGAATGGTCCGTGATACGTCGAGTCCAGGACTGCCGGGCCCGGATGATCCTGCCCGACAACGGTTTATGGATCATCTCGCGGTCCGCCGGGCGGAACGCCGCCGAGCTGGTGCTCAGGGCTGTCGACCACCCCGAGATCGCCAACGGCCAGGCATACAACGCCGGTGACGATGACCAATTCACCGTGCGGCAGTGGGCCGAGGCGGTCGCGCAGATCATGGGCGGCGACCTTGAATTCGTCGGGATCCCCAGCGAGCTGGCGGGTTCGGCGCTCGTCGAGCTGCTGCCGCCCACCGGCCGGCCGCACATCCTGTTGGACAACACCAAGGCCAAGCGGGAGCTCGGTTATCGCGAGGTCGTCTCGGCCCGTGACGCCATGATCGAGGCCGTTGAGTGGCTCATGGCCCACCCAGTCACCCCGGAGGACTATCCGCTGTATCCCGCGAGGTTCGACTACGCAGCCGAGGACCGGCTGATCGAAGCTTACGCGCAGGCGGTGGCCTGGGTGCGTGACCAGGCGCCTGACGAGGCCCCCGACGTCCGCCACCCGATGCCGCACCCGAAGACCGTTTCGGTCGGCCGAGACGAAGGCGGCCGCTGACCCGTGACCAGGAGGTATCCGTGAGCAGCATGTGGCGTCGATTCCAGGATCTGGTCGGCATCGCGCACCCGATCATGCAGGATGGCATGGGCCCGTCTCCGACCACGCAGCTGGCCGCCGCTGTGTCGGCCGCCGGGGGTCTGGGCACCGTCAGCTGTCCTTCCATCGTCAACAGCTCCGAGCAGTTCCTGCGCGAAGGCTTTCGGGCGGCGATCGAGCAGGTGGCGGCGAGCACCGATCGGCCGTTTGCCGTCAACGTGCCGGTCGGCCGGACCGCCGACGGCGAGCTGCTGCTGGTGAGCCGAATCTGTATTGACGAGGCGATTGCGGTCAAACGGGACGGCGGCCGGACCGGAGAGCAGCTCCGCGCCCTGGTCACCTCCGCCGGCTTCGCCGGCGAGTTCGGCTCGGCCATCCGGGAATCCGGCCTGGTGCACATGGCCAAGGTTGGCTCGGTCCGGCACGCGCTCAAGGCGGCGGAGCACGGGGCCAACGTCATCATCGCCTCCGGCTACGAAATGGGTGGGCACACCCACGCCAAAGCCGTGCACACGATGGTACTGGCCCCCCAGGTGATCGACGCGCTCGACATCCCCGTCGTGGTTTCAGGCGGGATCTGTGATGGTAGGGGACTGGCCGCCGTGCTGGCCATGGGTGGCGCCGCCGCCGCGATGGGCACCCGCTTCATCGCCACCCAAGAGCACCAATGGCACTCGGCGTACAAGCAGCGCATCGTCGATTCGCAGGAGTGGGAGGATGTCGTCTATGGCGGGATCTACGCCCCCATTCGTGGCTTGCGCAACAGGGGTCTGGAGAGCATGGAGGATAACCGAAAGACCATGTCGCCCGAAGATTTCCAGGTATGGGAGGAAGAGCAGATCCGCAAGGCTCAGCGCGACGGCGACGTCGAGAACGGCCTGATGGTGGCTGGCCAGGTCGCCGCGGCTGTGCATGACATCCCGACAGTCGCCGGGCTCATCGAGCGGATCGTCACCCAGGCCCGCGGACTGCTCGGCGAGGCGGCGGTGGCGCTGAAGGAACCGGCATGCCGGTAACTGAGACCGTCCACGACAGCGGCGGCTTGGCCGGCGTCGCGGAACTGGTTGTCGAGAGCCCGCCGGTCAACGCGTACTCGATCACCGACCTCGCCCGGCTGGCCGAGCTACTGCGCAGTTACGACAACCGCGATGAAGTCCGCGCGGTGCTGTTGCGGGCACGAGGCAAGGGGTTTTGCGGCGGAGGTGACCTCAAGGAGGTGCAGGGTTTACCGGGATTTGACGGCATCCTGGGCCAGGCCAGGGGATCCCAGGACGCCAGTCTAGCCATCGCCGATTGCGCGGTGCCGGTCATCGGCTGCGTGCACGGCTACTGCATCGGCGTCGGGGTCCTGCTGGCGGGCACTTGTGACGTGCTCGTCGGTTGTCAGGGAACACGATTCGTGCTCGCCGAGGTCGACAATGGCGCGACCACCGGCGGTGTACAGGCGCTCGGCCTGCTGCCGGAACGCCGGATGCGTACTGCGATGTTCACCGGCGAGCCGTTCGACATCGCCGAACTGCATGGTTACGGCAGCGTCTACCACGTGGGGGCTACGGCCGACGCCGCGGTAGCCAAGGCGGTGGAAGTCGCGGCGACGATCGCGGGTAAGGCGCCGCGGGTCATCCGGGCCATGAAGTTGGCGCTCAACAACACCGCGGGTCGCGACCTGCGCCGGCTCTATCGGCAGGAAATGAGCTACACCTTCGAGCTGAACATGCTCGGTGACGCCAGCAAGGCTCGCCAGACTTTCTTGGACGGTGTCCGTGACGGCTATCTGGGTGACACCGCCGCGCCGCGCTGATCAACCGCCCGCGGTGACGGGCTCCAACCGGATCGGCAACGACTCGGCGTAGCCGCTCAGCACCCGTGGTCCGGGTGTGAAGGTCGCGGGCATTGCGACGTAGCCGTTGACCAGTGGGATGGTGGGGTAGTGGCGCACCTCGCCGCGGTCGATGCGATAGTCCGGCAGCCGGCGCAGCACTTCTTCCAGCAGTACCGCCATCTCCACCGGCGCGAGAAACGCCCCGAGGCAGCGGTGCATCCCGAACCCGAAGGACAGGTGCTTGCTGTTGTTGGCGCGGTCGAGTTTGACCCGCTCCGGGTCGGCGAAGACGTCGGGATCGTAGTTGGCCGAACCCAGCGCCAGCCATACCCGGTCTCCCGGCTCGAGGTGACAGCCGCCGATGTCCACCGGCCGCGCGACTGTGCGGGCGACGCCGGGCCCGGGGTGAAGTAGCGCAGCATCTCGTCGACGGCGGCGGGGATCAGGGTGGCATCGGCCGCCAATGCGGTTCGCTCGTCGGGATGCTCGTCGAGGTAAAGGAACATGCTGGCGATCAGTGCAGTGGAAGTATCGATACCGCCGTTGAGCAGCATAAACAGCAGTTCGGTGACCAGCTCGTCGTCAATGGGGGCGCCGTCGACTTCCGCGGTGAGCAGCGCGTCAGTTAGATCGCCCCGGGTGCCTGCCGCCGACCGGCGCTCCCGGACGGTATCGCGCACGTCGTCTAGCAATCCCGCGAGCTGGAGGGCTGAGCCCTTCTCCCGGTAGACGGCCTTGTGCAGGATCGTCGCGTAGTCGTTCCACTTCTCCAGTGACAGGCCGAAGTAGTCCAGCGAGATCATCGCGGGCAACGGATTGGCGATGTCGTCGACGAAGTCGAGGTTTCCGGCCTCGATGACGCGGTCGACGGTCCAGGATACGATCTCGTGCATCCGCGGCCGGTACCTGTCAATGGCCTTACGCGACAACCAGGGAGCCAAGACCTGCCGGTAGTTCTGCGATTGGGGCGGGTCCATCTCCATCATCCCCATTCGGACCGGGTTGGTCGGCACCGTGACACCGCCGCGTACGACGTTGTCACCGAACGTCAGATCGCGCCCGCAGACGAATGTGTCGTGATCCCGCAGCACACGTTTGGCGTCGTCGTACCGGGTCAGGATGAAGAAGCCGCCGTGCCGGTCACTGTGCGCCACGGGGCAGGTGTGGCGCATGCCGGCGTAGATCTGCCGCCACTGCTCCGCGAACTCCTCAGAATGGTGGTCGAACTGCTCCACAGTGATCTCCGGTTATCGATAGGGCCCCCTCGTCCGGGTGCGAGAGGCGATTTCGCTACCGTATCGAACGGCGTTAGATATAACAAGGCTCCGCCTTCGACGAATTGATGTTGGTGCAGCCCCCGCAGCCGCCACCATGTCGGTGCTCAGCGTTCCGTCATCGCGGTTGGCAGAAGGCTGTTCGTGGCGAGTTGACTGTTGGTCGTCAGTGTCCCTGGGCAGTCGGCGAGCAAAGGCTAGTTACCGATCAGCTGGTGCTTGCGGGATTCGGGCGCCAGGACATGAATACCCACGCTTCTCTCACCACCGACCATCTGACCCACACGCCTCGTCAGGTGTTCGATGTGGGCGCGAACAGTGCTGCATCGAACACACGCAGACGGGGACAGCAACTTCGTCGTTCTCATCGCTTGACGGCCCCGATTGGCGTCGATTATGTTTAATCAAACAATGATCGATTGACGACGTTTGCTAACGCGGTAGGCCGAACGTTCGACGTCGGGACGCCTGCGGTCCTGCACCCCTGCGCGATAGGTGGGAACGATATGACCACGAACATGGTCCGGGGACCCATCGAACTAGCTGGCGTGACTGTTCCGAACGGCGCCGCGAATCTCGACCCTGATCGTTGCGATGACCCCAGCACCTTCAACGTCGGTCGTGACGAGAGGCGCCGGATCTTCGGCGCCGGACTACGCGACTGTGCTGGAGAGCGCCCCGCTGATATGCGCCTGGCGATCGAGGAAATACTCGCCACATTCCCCGATCTGCGCCTCGCCGACGGATCGTCGGCCATCAGGGGGGCTGGTGTGGGCCGCCGGGGCGTGCACCATCTGCCCGTCCAGTTCGTCCCCGTCAGCGAGGAAGCCACCGTATGACCGCGTTGCCCGACAACGAGTTCCTGTCCCACTTCGACGTCTTCAACCCCGACCATTCCCGTCGGAAGTGGGAGATCCTCAGTCAGGCGCGCGAAAAGTGCCCGATCATGACAACCGACGCGGACGGCGGATACCACATCGTCACACGTTACGCCGACATACGCACCGTACTCGAGGATCCCGATACTTACTCCTCGTCGTCGCCGTCGATCAATCCCGCTCCCGTCCGACTGCCGCCGCTCGATTCCGACCCACCCCTGCACTCGGATTTTCGTCAGATCCTCAACCCGTTTCTGTCGCGGAAATATCTGCTCACTAGGGAGCAGGAAATGCGGGACCTAGCCGCCGAGACGATCGATGGGTGGATTGACAAGGGGCAGTGCGAGTTCATCGACGACTTCGCGATCCCGTTCTCCTCGGGTGTGCTCTCCCGTCTCATTTTCGATGAGGGCGATGAGGGACAGATAGCAATCGGCGTAGAGATCATCAACCGAATCGTGAAAGATCAGTCGCCTGAAGCCATGTTCGACATGGCGATGCTGTGTGCGAACTACCTCGTGCGCCGGGAGGACGACGACCGACCGCGCGACGATCTTCTGGGCGCGCTGCTAGATGCACGGGTCGGGGGGCGAGAACTTACCGATGATGAGCGGCTCGGCGTGGTTACGGTCCTCTTCTTCGGTGGCCTCGATACCACCCGCGCAGCGATCGGCAACATCATGGTCAACCTTGTGGCAAATCCTGAACTGGAGGATCGACTACGAAATCCGGCTTGGGTGAGGCACGACATGGACGAGTTTCTTCGTTACGAATCGCCGGTGACGTTCATGGCACGGGTGGTCACTCGCAAGACGGTCCTCGGTGATGTCTCGCTGAATCGAGGGGATCGCGTACTGGTCCACTTCGCCTCTGCCAATCGGGATTCGGCACAGTTCGCCGACGCCGATCGGTTGCGGTTCGACCACCGCCGTGGTGGCAACGCCGCTTTCGGGCTCGGTATTCATCGGTGTGTGGGATCGAACCTGGCCCGCCTCCAGCTGACGATCGCCTGGGACGAACTTCTGAAGCGGTGTACCAACTTTCGGTTGGCTTCAGGCACTGAGATCGAGTACGCAACAGGTCAGGTCCATGGCCCCGAGCACCTACCGATCATCTTCGATCGAGTCTGAGCGAGCGGGTGAGTTTTGGCGGTCGGCCGATTTGGACATCGACCGGGTGGTCGCCGTCAAGAGGACACCGGCGACGAGATCGTCGTCCGGTGCCGGGGTATCCGTCGAGCACGCCTACGTCGAGGTGTCGCGGTAGTTGTCGCGCAGCCGCTGTCGGGACACCTTCCCGGTGACGTTGCGTGGCAGTTCAGCAACGAGCATGAGCCGTTTCGGAAGTTTGAACCGCGCTAGTTTGTCGGCGGCAAAGGTGTGCAGGTCGGCAAGGCTTGGTGCGGTGCCGTCCGCTGGCACCACAACTGCCAACCCGACCTCACCCCACTTGTGGTCTGGTATGCCGACGACAGCGATTTCGGCCACCCCGGGATGCAGGCCAAGGACGGCCTCCACTTCGGCCGGGTAGACGTTCTCCCCGCCTGACTTGTACATCTCCTTGGTGCGACCGACCGGATAGTAGAAGCCATCGGTGTCACGCCAGGCTGCGTCACCGGTACGGAACCAGTCGCCGGTAAAAAAGTCTTCGCGATCCTTACGCCAATAACCCACCGTGATGCTCGGTCCGCGCAGCCAGATCTCACCGGTCTGGCCGTCGGGCACATCGTTGCCCAACGAGTCGACCAAGCGGATATCGGTGTGGACCGCGCCACGACCCGTGGAACCCTGCAATGCTTTGGGTAAGGACGCCGCCTCGTCGTCCAGTGCCGTTGCCAAGGGACCCATCTCGGTGCCGCCGTACTGGGGCTGGAGTGGGATGCCACGGTCGGCCCAGGTCTGGAGCAATTGGGGCGTTGCGATCGCTCCGGCGATGAGGAAGTGACGCGCATGGCTGAAGTCGGCCTCGGTGAACTCCGGCAGACCGGCCATCGCCTCGTACATTAGTGGGATCGCGGCAAAGTGAGTGACCGGCGGCGTGGAACCGGTAAGCGCAGCTAGCACCCGGTCGGCTACGAACCTGGTCATGGTCGTGACTGCACCACCGAAGTACAGGATCGGGTTAGCCAGCACGTTCAGACCGCCGGCGTGAAACAGCGGCATGGGGTTCAGTTGGTGGCAGTCCGGCTGGGAGAAACCGGTGGTGTGGGCGCCGTTTAGCGCTTGCCAAGCGAGTGTGCCGTTAGTGGACAAGGCGCCTTTCGGCTTGCCGGTGGTGCCGGAGGTATAGAGGATATGGGTTGCGTCGTCGAGGCTGATGTCGCGCCGCGGCGACAGGTAACCGGCGGCCGCAACAGCTGCCTCGAAGTCCACAATCCTGGCATGGGAGTCTGTGCACCACGCTAGCCGCCGCCGGATGTTTGCCTTATCGGCCACTTCTGCGGCCGCCTCCGCCCATACGGAGTCGTGCACGATTACCGTGGGCCCGGCATCGATGCAGATCTCTGCGATCTCGTACGTCGTCAGCCGCCAGTTCAGCGGCACGAATAGCGCCCCGAGCCGCATGGCCGCGAACTGGGTCTCGAAGACACGCGGGTCGTTCTCGGCAATCACGGCGACGCGGTCGCCCTTGCCGACGCCGAGACCTCTCAGCACCTCGGCGATTCGGCCGACCCGAGTGTCCAGCTCGCTCCAACTGACGCTCCAGCCGTCCTCGACGCGGCTCAGGGCCATCGCGTCCGGCCGGTGCGCGGCGTGATAGGCAACCCAGTCGTGACCACCGAATCCCATGCTCCGCTCTCCGATCAGCTGTGTTTAGCGGTTTTGGTGTCCCCGTTGCCCAAACTAGCCCAATGCTGTTAGGTTTAGCTAGCCACGTCGTCGGCTGACGGCCGCGTTCGCGAGCCGGCGGCGAAGAGGAGCGGACGCCATGGGGCCGATTGCAGAGCGGGATCGAAGCTGTCGCAAACGCCTCGTTGCTCACCGCAGCACCGGAGTGTCGCCAACACAGATCAGGATCCCGTCATGGCATTTCATCATGTCGCCGTCGCGTCGAAGGATGTCAAGAAATCCCATAAGTTTTACACCGAGGTAATGGGCTTCACGCTGAAGAAGGTGGTCAAGCGTCAGACACCGGAGGGTGGCTGGACCAAGCACATCTTCTACGACACCGGGGACGGTGAACTGTTCGCGATCTGGGACCTCCGGGGCATCGAGGGGGTCGTCGTCGAAGCAGGCCAGTGGCAGGGCGGCATGGGCGGCGGCCTGCCCTACTGGATCAACCACATTGCTTTTGCCTGCGGCGACATCGGCGGCCTGGAGGAACGCAAGCAGCGCTGGCTTGACCACGGCTACAACGTGGCCGAGGTCAAGCACGAGTTCATTCACTCCATTTACACTCGGGACCCTGACGGCACACTGGTCGAGTGGACCTTCGACACGCAGCCGCTGACTGAGGCCGATGAGCAGGAGGCCGTCAAGCTGCTTGCCGACGACACCCCGGCCCAGGTTCCCGATTACGAGAGCGTGAATCACCGGTCGCCGTATTTCGCCGTGCGCCTCGAACTGGAGAAGCGGGACGCAGAGCTGGCCGCGGCTGGCTCTTCCGCGGAAATCAATCAACGTTAGCTTGGTTGCGAGGTCGGTGGGGTTCCGAGGTCAGCTAGCTCGCCTGGTGGTTCCTGCGGATTGCCTGGCAAGGAATTTAGGAGGGAAGACGGCGAAAACATGGCCACAATGACGATCAACGGGAACAGCGTCCGCGGTCAATCGACCTACGATGTCATCAATCCTGCGACAGGCAACGTGCAGGCTCAAGCGCCGGACTGCTCGGCGGAACAACTCAACGAAGCACTCGAAGCGGCGGAAGCCGCTGGGAAGTCGTGGCGGACGAACGAAGACGAGCGACGTAAAGCGATGCTGCGGCTCGCGGACGCGGTTGCCGCCGCGCGCGAGGATCTTAAGACGGCGTTGATCGCAGAGACGGGGAAGCCTACATCGCTGGCGGCCACTGAGCCGGACATATGTGTCGCGTGGTTGCAGGTGTTCGCCGGAATGGAATTTCCGCGGCGCGTCCTGCAGGACGACAGCAATGCATTGATCGAAGTAGCGCATCGACCTATCGGTGTTGTTGGTGCGATCACGCCGTGGAACTTCCCATTAGGTCTGGCGATGTGGAAGATCGCACCCGCGTTGCTCGCCGGCAACACCGTCGTCGTCAAGCCCTCACCGTTCACGCCGATGGCTACTCTGTTGTTGGGTGAGATCATGGGCGAAGTGCTGCCGCCGGGCGTGGTGAATGTGGTCTCCGGTGGAGACGATCTTGGACGTGCACTGGTCGCCCACCGGCTTCCCCGCAAGATCACCTTCACGGGCTCGGTCTCCGGTGGCAAGAGTGTTGCGGCCACGGCAGGCGCCGACCTCAAGAGGCTGACGTTGGAGCTTGGGGGCAACGACGCGGCTATCGTCCTGCCCGATGCTGACCTGGCATCGGTGGTCCCGAAGATTCTCGACACCGCTTTCTTCAACACGGGTCAAGCATGCGCGCTGCCCAAACGTGTCTACGTGCCTGACTCGCTATACGTCGAGGCGGTCGAGGCGTTTGGCGCGGGGGCTGCCGGGATCGCCGTGGGCGATCCGACCGATGCGAACACGCAGATGGGGCCACTTTCCACCCGGCCTCAATTCGAACGGGTCAAGGGCTTGGCCGAGGACGCCGTCGCACGGGGGGCGCGGGTCGTCACCGGCGGTAGCGCGATCAGTGGGCCGGGTTACTACTTTCAGCCCACCATCCTGGCAGATATCACTGAGGGTGTTGCCGTCGTCGATGAGGAGCAGTTCGGCCCGGTACTGCCGATCCTGCGCTACTCGCGGATCGACGATGCGGTCGAGCGGGCGAACAGGACGATGTACGGCCTGTGCGGTTCGGTGTGGGGCGCGGACGAGGACACGGCGCGCGACATCGCCGGGCATCTCGAATGCGGCACAACGTTCGTAAACACCCATGCAGCATTGCTGCCGACGGTGCCTTTCGGCGGCGCCAAGTGGAGTGGCGTTGGTGTAGAGAACGGGGTGGACGGACTCGTGGCGTTCACGGAGCCACAGGTGGTTCATACCGCACGCGACTGATGCCCCCACTGCTCTTGTCGTCGCGACGCGGCGACATGCAGTTCGGGAGAGGACGAGACCAAAACGACTAGAAAACAGCCGACGGACATTCTTACGGAGTCCCCAACACTTAGCGGAGCGAGGGTGCGAACGTTGAAGGTCGGGCTGCTTGCACCCGCATTTCCGCCGGTCGATGCGGCGCTCGAGGCTGTCAGGCGCGCTGAGCGCATGGGCTGGGACTTCGTCGATTACCCGGACCAGCTTGTCTCGACGAACCCGTATGGTCAGCTCGGGCATCGACCTGTCCCCTAGGGTCGCGTGTGTACTTCGTGATTAAAGGAAAGTGGGGAAGTCGTGGTTACACGTCGGCGTCGGCGTATCTTTATCTCACCGACACGGGTGGTTGCGACCCGATGATTCTGCGGCACTGGCGAGCTGGACTGTGGTCACCTCGGTGCGTGCGGCGGCCGAGAACCCGCAGCCGGCGATCGACATTGGCGAAATCCTCACCAAACTGGTTGAGCGGCATGGCAGGACGTGCTTGATGCCGCCGCCGCCTTCGTCACGCGGCGACGTGCAAATCGATTCCCTCGCTGACGCCCGAGCATTTGTCCTCAGTGAGGAAAGTCTGGAACAACTGCTGGCCGAGCAGTTCGAGTGCACATTCTGCTGGACCAACCGCGCGGGCGAGCCGGTCGCTTTGACCGAGGCGTTCGTTTACGCCGAGGGTGCGATCTGGATGTGCGCCGAGGAATCCCGGGTGCGGGTCAAAGCCATTGTGCGCGACCCCCGCTCGTGTGTCGTGGTCTCCTCGGTCGGCACTTCGATGGGTCACTCGAAGTCGGTGTCCTACAAGGGAGTCAGCGAAGTCGTTCGTGATCGCCAGCGGATCCTGTGGTTCCTGACCGAGATCGCCAAACGCTATGACCCTCATGACGAGCAAGCCCAGGAGGCCCACGTCCGCGCCGCCGACCACCCGGGCCGGGTGGTGATCAAGTTCGTCCCCACGGTGACCACCAACGCCTTCGACGGACACCGGGCCCGCAAGCGAAGGAAAGCTGAGGAGCGATGAGCGAGATGGCCAGCACGCCCAACTCCCGGCACAGCACTGTTCAAACCGACGACCCGTCGTTGGCTTTCGATCGACGCGAGCCCTGACCGTGCACTCGAGGCCATTGCGGTTCCCGGTGTCGGACTGGGTGGCGCACCATGCGTCGGTCCGGCCCCAGGCGATCGCGCTGGGCAGCGCGGACACCGGCGAGCAGGTGAGCTGGGCGCAGCTGGAACACCGGGTGGGGCTGACGGCGGCCAGACTGCGGGTCGAGGGGTTGCGCCCCGGGGACCGGCTGGCTGTGGTGGCCGACAATGACCCGAGGGGTTTCATACTGCAGTTCGCCGCGATGCGAGCGGGCGTGGTGATGGTTCCGCTGAACTGGCGACTGGTGATCGAGGAGATGTGCCATCAGTGCGCCGACGCCGCCGTATCCGCGTTGACGCATGACGCGCCGTGGTCCGGGCCGGCGAGGCAGGTCGCCTCGGATGCGGGGGTGCGGCGGGTTCTCGAACTGGAAGCCCTGACCGGCACCCAGCACGGCGACGGGTTGGCTCCGATGCCGCCACAATCGCCGGACCCCGACGTGGTCACCCACATCCTTTACACATCGGGTACCACCGGCAGGCCCAAAGGAGCGGTGGTCTCCCACGCCTCGATGATGTGGAACGCGTTCAACATTCTCAGCGCAACCCAGGTCGCGGCGCCCGGCGTGCACATGCTCAACCCCATGCCCCTGTTCCACGCCGGCGGGCTGAACGTGCTGGCCAACCCGATCTTGATGCACGGTGGGCGGGTCACCACGATGGCCCGCTGGAATCCCGCGGCGATCCTGGCTTACATCGGCGACCACGCCCATGCGGTGACCCACCTGACCACCGCGCCGTCCCTGCTGCAGATGCTCGTTGACGACCCGGCGTTCGCCGCGACCGACTTCGGCACCATGCGCAAGATGGTCATCGGCGGCGGGGCGACCAAGCCGGACCTGCTGCGGGCGTTTGCGGCCAAGGGCGTCGCGTTGCACCCGCAGTACGGTGGCACCGAGACTGGGCCGGCCGCATTGGTGCTCGACGACGGGCTCGAGCGGGCGTTATCGGGCACCTGCGGCAAGCCGGTGCTCCACACCGCGGTGCGGGTGGTCGACCCCGACTCCTTGACCGACGTCGCCGACGGCACGGTCGGTGAGCTGTGGCTTAAGGGGCCCGCGGTCACCCCCGGCTACTGGAACCTGCCCAATGAACAACACTTCGTGGACGGGTGGTTCCGCACCGGCGACGCCGCCCGCCGCGACGCCGACGGCTACTTTCACATCGCGGGCCGCTATAAGGACATGTACAAGTCCGGCGGGGAGAACGTCTACGCGGCCGAGGTGGAGAATGTTCTCATAGACCTGCCCGAGGTCGCCGACGTGGCGATCATCGGCGTGCCCGACCCGAAGTGGGGCGAGGTCGGCCTGGCGGTCGTCGTGGCTGCCCCAGGCGCCGAAATCACCCTGGACGGACTGCGTGCGGCCTGCGCAGGCCGCATCGCCCGCTACAAGCACCCACAGCACCTCGACCTCGTCGACGCACTGCCCCGCAACGCCACCGGCAAAGTGTCCAAGCCCGCCCTACGGGAGCGCTACCAGTCGCTAGCCTCACTCGCCCGCGATACCCCCTGCGAGGAGCCGTCCACACAATTTCCCACGTGATAAAGGAGAGCGCCGTGTCTGTAGCCCGTAACCGAGAACTGCTCCTGCGCTACTGGAATGCGTTCGCTGCTAAGGACGTGCAGTCGGCGGCGGCGTGCTTCACCGACACATCCGCTGTGAGGATCTCGCGATCCAGCAGATCCACCACGGAAAAGACGCTGTTCGGGCCTTTTGACACCCGTAGTTCGACGCAGCGGGCGACTCCTTCAAGGCCGTGCAGGAGAGCCTCGTCGTCGACGAGCGGGGCTGCAGCTTCGAGTGGACCGTCTCCGGTGTCATCGAGGGCAGCTTCGGAATTTTCAGCGGCCAGTCATTCAGCATCCGCGGGATCTCCGCAGGAGTCATCCGTGACGGTCTGATCGCTCACAACCGTGACTATCGGAACCTCGCCGGCGTGCTACGCCAGGTGTCCCCGGCGAGCTGGCGCTCAGGAACATCGGCGCCTACTCGACGAGCAAGGGTGCGATCACCCATTTGACGCGGATTCTGCAGCGCGAGCTGCGGGGAACGGGCGTGCGTGCCCTTCCCGTGCTACTTGGCGGCGTCGAAGGACCGCGCGCGACATCGCCGGGCATCTCGAATGCGGCACAACGTTCGTAAACAGCCATGCAGCATTGCTGCCGACAGTGCCTTTCGGCGCCAAGTGGTGTGGTGTCGGTGTGGAGAACGGGGTGGACGGATTGTTGGCGTTCACGCAGTCGCAGGTGGTTCATACCGCCCGCGTCTGATGCGGTCTGTATCGGCGGGGTTGGCCTTGGAGTTCTTGTCGAACCGCTGATCGGGGTCACGCCATTCTTCCCAGAAGAGCAGGCGCGCACGGAAGCCGGGGTGGTTCACCCGATCCAGCGCCGTGAGCCCGGCGTTGGCGATGGTCGGGATGCCGACTAGCTTGTGGAAGAACCGACCGCGGCGGTACTCACGACCCCACGTCGCCTGGACGCGCTGCTGATAGTTGGTGAAATCGTCGGGCCCACCGTTGGTTAACGCCGCGATAGCGCACTCACCGGCAGCCAGCCCGGACTGCAGCGCCTTGGAAATACCTGCGCCTGACACCGGCCTGGCAGCACCGAGGGCGTCGCCAGCGAACAGCACGCCCGGTCGCCATGGAGGCCACGCGGTGAAGCCCATCGGCAGCCGCCAGGCTTGCAGGACCTTAGATTTCTTCAGCTCCTCGATCGGTGGCAGCTCCCATTCGGTGGGCAGAGTGTCGAGGAAATCACCCAGAAATTCGGTGGCGTTAATGGCCTGCCAGTTTTTGTAGCTGTTGACGTAGCCGAGCCCGATATTGACGCGGCCCTCGCCGAGTGGGAAGACCCAGCCGTATCCGGGGAGCTGATCGCCTTGGAACCTCAGCTTCAAATAGATGTCGAGGCTGTCAGCATCGAGCCGGTTGGCCGACATCTCGGCGCGGATCGCGATCGCGGTGTAGCTCTTGTGCGGTGGGGCCAATCGGAGTGCCCGCCGCACGGGTGAGTAGGCGCCGTCGGCGGCGATCACAGCGTCGGCGGCTACCTTCTCCCCATTCTTGAGCGTCACCCCGCTGACCCTGCCGTCGCCATCGATGATCGGCCCGGTGACCTCAGCGGACTGGCGCACTGTCGCACCCGCGGACTCGGCGTTGTTGAGCAGCAAAGTGTCCAGCGTGCTGCGACGGACGACGTGACCGTGGTCGGGCATCCCGGGGCGACGTGGGAACGACAAATCCCATTCGGTAGGGCTGAAAATCTTGGCTCGGTTGACGCGGTGGAACTTGGCGACTTCGCCGGCGAGGCCCATTTTCTGCAGGTAGCTGACGGCGCGGGGAGTCAGACCGTCGCCGCAGGGTTTGTCGCGCGGAAAGCTCGCCTTGTCCAGAACAACCACCCGAGCCCCGGTCTGGGCGGCCTGCCATGCCGCCGCCGAACCCGCCGGGCCACCGCCGGCAACCACCAGATCGTATCGCTGCACCACTCGGCCGCCTCCCGCAACATTGCCAACTTTTTTAATTGAGAATAGACCTGCCAGAGTTGCATGGTGGCGGGGCTGGCGTCGACCTGCAACGGCGGCGTCGTGGCTTGGTGCGGAAGCCGTTCGAAGGGCCGGCACTGTGTCGTAGCCCGCTGCCTCGACGACGGCGGCGAGCAGGGCGTGGGGGATATACATCTGCGCCAGGTGCTGGAGACCTTGTGTCACATCGCCCCTGGTGGGTGCGTAGGCAGGTTCACGGCCGCCTGGTTCACCGGTCGATTACCTCGACGAACTGGACGCGGCCGGGATACCGGCAGACCGGCGTGTCGTGTCTGCACTGGGTCCGAAGGTGCTCGCGCTCGCCGCCCAGCGCAACGCTGCGCACGTCCCTATTTGACGGCTCCGGAACACATCACACTTGCGCGAACTGATCGGTGCTGCAGCGTTGTTGGCACCCGAGCACAAGGTGGTGCTGTCATCCAACGACGATCAAGCACGTGCCATCAAGCGTAAGACGGTGGCGCGTATATGGGTTTGACGGATTGCCGCATCAGTTGGAGGCGGCTGGTTTTCCCGCCGATGACATCACCAAGCCGGGTAGCGACAGCTTCATCGACGCCGTCGCTACCCACGGCGACGTCGACGACATAGCCCGGCGCCTCAACGAACATCGTGCCGCGGGTGCCGACCATGTCGCGATCCAGGTGCTTGGCGGCTGGGACAGGTTGCTGCCCACACTGACCGACCTAGCAGGACCGCTGGGCCTGAGCGCTAACCGGTAGCCGCGACCCGCGGCGGGACACCCGAGCCTGGCGTCTTCGTCGGCAGGACGCTGTCCCTCGTTCGTATCGCCGATTCGGTACGGGACGGGGTTCAGCACCGTGCCATCCGCCCGGAAATGCAGCGGCAGATTACAAATCAGCTACGTGTCCCACGGCGATGTCGTTCGCGCGCACGCGCACATCCCTGCCACCACGGCGGCTGGCTTAACCGCCCGCGACTTTGATCGGCGCGGCGCTGACGCGCATCCGACGACCACAGCGCCGAGGTTGACTCAGGTAGGCTCCTTTTCGGTGATCGCCTTCGCCGCCGATCCCAGACATGCCAGCGAGGTGCCGACGAACAGGACCGTGGCCAATGACGAGATCTTGCCGCGGCGCCTGGCGATCCCGACGGCCACGATGTCGGCTACATCGCATACCGCGGCGATCCCCAGCATCTTGCGTCGAGACGTCCCATTGGTGACCACGGGGCCTGCGGCCAAAGCGAAGTCACGCGTACCACCCAGGCGCAGGTACAAGGCGGCACTGACGTCCTTCGACGCATCGATGCCGAACAGCTTTCCGACGGTGATCGGCATCAGCCAACTACTGGCTCCGATGACCGATCGCACGACGGCCAGGGTGTTCACTGTGGCGGTAGGCATGCTGGATTCCTGTCTCTCTGCGCCCAACACGATGCGGGGTGATGTGCCGGAGGTCGTCGGATGATCCACACCGACTTAGCTTTCGGGCTGCCTGTCCTGAGATCGCGGACGTCCGACCGATTGGTCACGCCGGGGTATGCGGATTTCCGTACCGGAAGCTTACCAAGCGACGCTCGGTTATTGTGATGTTGGGTGCTGGCAGCGTCTCTCATGTGGCGCTTCCGCCCCAGCCGTAGCGTGCGCCGGGGCGGACCCATTCGGAGTGCAGCGAATCGACTGACTGACGCCCTTCAACGATGGCGATCTCGAGCCGCCGCGGCGAGTTTGCGTCGCCGATCACTCGCACCACAGGGCACGTGCCCGCCAGTTCCTGCTGCAGTTCCCGATCTGGAATCCCTCCGCTCATCAGGACGACATCATCGAAGGCGACTTCCTGCATCCGGTGCGGGGCCTCAAATGGCGCCACTTCGGCCGATCCTGGCGTCAGCCGGTGGAGTACCGTTCGTGGGAAAAATGTGAAGTCGCCCTGCAACAACTTCGCCAGAAGCGGGCTGCCGATCATCTCCCAGCGCATCTCCAGGTTGGCCGCTACTAAGGCGTATCGGCTCACCATCAGCACCCGGTGGCCAGTGTCGATGAGCCGTTGTGCGACGTCGATGCTCTCATAGTGGCCGATCTCATCGAGCAGCAACACGGTGTGCCCGAGGTTAGCTCCATGCAGGACATCGCAGCCGGTGTGGACGGCGACCTGGTCGATGCCGGGAAGTGGCAGGCTGGGTCGCAGAGTCTGGAATCCGTCACGGCGCGGGGTAATACCTGTCGCGACGACCACCGCATCGGGTACCAGCCCCCGTACCGCCTGGGCGTCGGCGCGGGTGCGCAGCCGGACGTCAACGGCGTGCAATTGCATCTCGTTGGCGTAGAAGGCCAGCAAGCCGGCCACCTCGGGTCGGGTGGACGGCACCAGCCGCAGCTGCCCACCCAGCGTGTCATCAGCTTCCAGCAGAGTCACACGGTGGCCGGCGATCGCGGCGCTGCGTGCCGCCTCCAGGCCCGCCGGGCCGCCCCCGACCACGACCACACGCAGTCCCGGTGCGTGCCGTGAAATGGCAGCGTCACCGTGCGTCAACTCGCGGCCCGAGGCGGGGTTGATGGTGCACATAGCCCGCCCACGGGTGTTCAGCCCTCCAGCGCAGCTCTGCAGGCATGCGATGCACGGGCGGATCTCGGTGCTGCGCCCGCTGACCGTCTTGGTGATCAGTTCGGGCTCGGCCAACGTGGCGCGGACCATCGAAACGAGATCAGCGACGCCAGAGGCCACTAGCTGATCGGCCTGTTGCAACGTGGTGATGCGGCCGGCGACGATCGTTGGCAGCGAGGTGGCGCGGGTCATCCGCTCGCTGATAGGCAGCATGTATCCCGGGGCTAGATGGGCGCCGCCGATCAGCAGATCGCGGGCGTAATGCGACCCGAGCGATACGTCCACGAAGTCGATCACGCGGTCACGTTCCAGCATCGAGATGAGTGCGATCAGATCGGACGGAGTGGTTTGGTCCTCCGGACCGTCGGGGGATATCCGTAGGCCAACCGGATAATCCGGTCCAACCGCGGCGCGTACCTCCCCGAGAACCTCCACGAGGTAGCGTGCGCGATTCTCCAACGGCCCGCCGTAGTCGTCGTTGCGCAGATTGGTCGCAGGCGACAGAAAGCTGGAGAAGAGGTAGCCATGTCCCGCGTGCAGTTCGATGCCGTCGATGCCTCCTTCGCGGGCCCGGAGAGCAGCCCCGACGAAGGATTCAGTCAACTCGTCCATCATGGGGCGCGTCATCGGTATGGGCAGCATGCCCAGCCCCGGGTCGGGGACGTGCGACGCGGCCCAGGGCGCCGAGCTGTCCAAGGTCAGCTGCGTCGGACCGCCGTGCCAGATCTGCTGAAACAGTCGCATCCCCTTCGCGTGAACTGCAGTGGTGAGCTTCGTTAACCCTGGCAGGGCGCGGTCATTGCTCAGGTCGAGCATCGCAGGGGAACTCCAGTGGATCTGCGCGACGTCGGCGAAGGCGAGCGCGACACCGCCCTGAGCACGGGCGAGCAAGAACGCGATCATGTCGTCGCTCACCAACTGGTCCACTGCGAGCCCACTGCCCTGGGAGGTGCGCACCACCCGGTTGCGCAGCTGCACGGGCCCGATCGCCATTGGGCTCAGGACATGCTGGTAAGCGCTCATCGGGGGACCGGAGTGAACATCACCTCGAGCTTCGCGGGCCCACGGGTGTTGCCGCCCCCGCCCCATTCGACAGCCGTGGGGCCGCCCTCGCCGGAGAGGGTGTAGTCCGGGATGGTGGCGAGAATCTCCTCGAGCACGATCAACATCTCGGTCACCGCGAGATACTCGCCAAGGCACCGGTGATACCCGGAACCAAAGGTCAGGTGCTGGTTCGACGGGCGATCGATATCGAAGGTGAACGGGTCGGGGAATTTCGCCGGGTCGCGGTTGGCGGCACCGAAGTTGAGCATCACTTTATCGCCACGGCGTAACTGTGCACCAGATCGAGCGTGGTCATTGACGGCGGTGCGGGCCATATGGATGATCGGCGGGTCGATGCGCAGCGACTCGTGCACCGTGGCGCTCATCATGGTGGGATCGGCCAGTAGACGGTCCTTCAGGCCGGGCTCAGTGGCGAGACGAAACAACATGCTGCCGATGCCGTGCACAGTGGTCTCGTGTCCAGCCACCACCACCAGTTGCACCATGCCCAGCGCGGTCGCCGGCAGGATCTCTTCGTTGTTGATGCGGGCGTTCACGAGTTTGCTCAACGTGTCGTCGCGTGGATGGGTACGCCGATTGTTGATCAGTTCTTCAAGCCATGACTCCAGCTCCTTGGCGGCCGCCATCTTGGCCTCGATGCCAGCCTTCGCCGACGAGAGGAAATTGCCGGTGAGCTCGCGCACGCCCGTGCATTCCTCGGGCTGGAGACCGAGGGCGGCGCCGATGGCAAGCGGCGGCACGATCTCGGCCACCGAACGCACCAGATCGGCATGCCCATCGGCCGAGAACGCCGCGATACACTCCCGCACGATGCCGCGAAGCCGTGACTCTAAGGCAGCGATCGCAGGCTTGGTGAAGAACGGCATTATCAGTTTGCGGTATGGCGTGTGCTCTGGCGGGTCGAGTTCGGCCGGGATGACCGGCATCGATGCACCTGTCGGGGGGATCATGATGCCCCCGGTTGTGGTGTAGCGCTGATGATCACGCGCCGCGTCGAGGACACCTTCGTAGGTGGCGAGCAGCCAGAAACCACCGTATTGCTCACTCCACCCGATCGGGCATCGCTGACGAATGTCCGCAAGGGCTTCGTGCAGGCGTGATTTGACGACGGGGTCGGCGAAGTCGTAGTCGATCGCCGGACAGCGCACGGTCCTCGGGGCGTTAGCTGTCATCAATTTCTCCTTAAGCCTGGCTATAATCAAACGGTGTTTGGCGAGCGGAGTCAAGGGAAAATCGTTCGTTCGGCATCCGACGGCGCGTCGTGACGTGAGCCAGGATGTTAGTTCGACGACCAATCTCGGCGGCCGGGTGAAGCTGGGTTATTTCGGCCCGATCAGGGCGCGGCTTTCAGGTGGTGCTTCTGTCCCAGCCGTAGCGTTGACTTACGCGTAAGCTACCCGTAAGTTTACCGGCGTGCAGGAGCACGTACCCGTGGCCGAATCGCCGGACACGACCGCCACGGGACTGACTCACGAGCGGATCGTGGACGCGGCATCGGACCTGATCGCGGCCGAGGGGTTCCGTGGGTTAAGCATGCGCAAGCTGGGCGACCGGCTGGGCTGCGCGGCGATGTCGCTGTACCGGTACTTCGCGACCAAGGAGGAGCTGCTGAGCGTGCTGGCCGATCAACTGGTCGCAGAGATCGAGCTGCCGGATCGCGAGGCCGCATGGGACACCCGGATCATTGAGTACTTCGTCAACGTCGAGCAGCTCTTCCAGCGCCACCCCGAATTGGCGGAGATTTCCACACGACAGCACCTCAACTCGACGTCGGCATTTCGCGGGGTGGAGATGGTGCTTGGCGCACTACGCGAGGCTGGGCTGGACTCGGAGCAGGCAGTCAGTGCGTGGTACGCGCTGACATTCTTCACCGCGGGGTTCTCCTACCGGCGCGCGACCGAGCACGCGGACCGGGATCGCGACGGCGGACGTCGCCGTCGCATCGGTGCGCTTCCGCGTGAGGAGTTCGAGCACTTCCACGAGATCGCCGCGATGTACACAGGTGGGCTGTCGGATCGGGATTTCGAGTCGGCGCTGCGTGTGGTGCTGGCCGGGGTCGCAACCCTGGGGAAGGAGTCGCGCCGATGACTGAGCTGTGGCCCGTTACCGAACGGGACGAGGTGATCGAGGATCTCAGCGCGTTCGTGATCGCGGGTCGTGTGAAAGCGTCCCCACAAGGCCGCTATGAGACCGATGAGCGCTCGCCTCGGCAGGGCGTCGCCGACGGCGCGGAGGCCGAGCGGCTCGGCTTCCGGCGCATTTTCCTCTCGGAGCGGTGGAATTTGAAGGAGGCCGGCGCCATCCTTGGCGGCGTCGGCGCACTGACGTCGCGCGTTGAGCTCGGCACCGGTGTGGTGCCAGCATTCGCGCGGCATCCGATGCATGCTGCGGCGTTTGCGTCGACGATGCAGGCGGCGTACGGGCCGCGGTTCGTCCTTGGCCTCGGCCGCGGTGGCGGTGGCGGTGCCGGGTACGAGCATCGGAACGGCTTTGGCGCACTGGAGGATTACGTGCGCATCGTGCGGCGACTGTGGGCGGGGGAGCAGGTCGACTACGACGGTCCCGCCGGGTCGTTTACCCGCCTGAAGATGGACGACCGGCACGATGGACCCGATCCACAGGTGTGGTTCGGGACGTTCGGGCTGCCGCGCGGCGCGATGGCTGCCGCGCGGGTCATGGACGGCGTCTTGCTGATCCCCAACCTGACGCCGGACGCGACCCGCGATGCCGTGGCACGCCTCCGCGAGGCGTGTGCGGCAGTGGGTCGCGACCCTGCAACCCTGCGGGTCGCGCAGTGCGTGATCACCGCGCCCGAGCTCGATGACACCGAGACGCGGCAGATCTGCCACGCGCGGACGCTTACCTACCTCCAGGCGCCCGGCTGGGGTGACACGTTGTGCGACATGAACGGTTGGGACCTCGGGACGCTTGAGCGGATCCGGTCGCAGGACGTACTGCAGGGCCACGACTCGATTGCCGACTCGGTCTTCCACCGCGCGCAGATGAAAGAGCCGGCCCGGGCCGTGCCGGACACCTGGATGGAGGAGTCGTGCGCGATCGGGTCGGTCGCGCACTGCGTCGACCGGTTGCGCGTCTACCGCGATGCCGGTGCCGACGAGATCGTCACATACGGCTCGACGCCCGCGCAGAACGCCGCGCTGGCCGAGGCCTGGAGAAACCGAGGACGGAAAGCATGAGTGCAATGACACCCGTCGGTGACCGGTTGCTCGGCAAGGTGACGGTGATCACCGGCGCGGGCAGCGGGATCGGCGCCGCGATGGCCGCGGCCATGCGCGCGCAAGGCGCACGCGTGGTCGTGACATCAGCGGACAACAGAACGACGTCGCCCGCGAACTCGGCCACGGCGCGATCGCCGTCCACGTCGACGTCAGCGACGACGACTCGGTTGCCGCGATGATCACCGCGGCCCGTGATGCCTTCGGCGGCGTCGACGTCTTGTGCAACAACGCCGGGGTGGACGGCGACATCGTGCCGACCGCGGACTGCTCGCTGGAGAACTTCGAGCGAGTCCTCGCCGTCAACACTCGCGGCGTGTTCCATGGGCTGCGGCACGCGATCCCCGCCATGCTCGAACGTGGCGGTGGGTCGGTGATCAACACCGCATCGGTCGGCGGGCAGGTGTCGTTTCCGTTCCTGGCGGCCTACTGCGCGAGCAAGGCGGCCGTGCTCGCCCTGACACGGTCGGTGGCCATTGAATACGGGACGCAAGGCATCCGCAGCAACGCGATCTGCCCCGGCGTCGTGCGCACTGCGCTTCTGGAGTCGATTCAGCACCGTGACCCGGAAACGGCCCAAGGGCTGATCGCCAACGCCGAAGCGATGACCCCGCTCGGCCGACTGGGCAGTCCCGGCGAGATCGCGACGATGGCGGTGTTCCTGGCCAGCGACGAGTCGTCCTTCCTGACCGGTGCGGCGTTGGCCGTAGACGGCGGATACACGGCGGCATGACGATGAGGAACGAGACCCTCGAGGGTGGAACCTACGACGTGATCATTGCCCCCGTTCCTGGGCAGCTGACGCGATGAGTCCCGTCGACTCACGCTTTACCCGGCTCGACGCGAGCTGGGTGGACCGGGTACTGCGCGAGGGCGGCCACACCGGCGCGAGGGTCACCGCGGTGACGCCCGAGCCATTGGCCTCCAGCGGCGCGACCACCGAAATGGCGCGCCTGCGGCTCGAGTACGCCGACGGTGAGCCTGGACCGGCGTCACTTGTCGGCAAGCTCCGCGGCCAAGACGACCTGCGCCGCCAGATCGACGCGGCGATGGGCCTGTTCGATCGCGAGGTGCGCTTCTACCGTGGGCTCGCCGGCGATCTGCCGGTCGACACCGCTGCGGTCTTCCACACCGGCGATGGCCACCAGACACCGCTGCTGCTCGAGGATCTGGCCGGACTGCGGCTCGGTGACCAGGCGGCCGGGCTGAGCGTCTCCGACGCCGAGCAGTGCCTGGATGCGCTCGCCGCGCTGCACGCCGCGTACTGGCAGTCGCCCACGTTGCAGACCCCCTGGCTGACCAACCCCTGCGAGGGCATGTTCCGTCAGATGACGGCGCAGCTTATGGTCAGCGGCGTCGGTGCACTCGACGCCTACGCGTCGTCTGGCCAGCGCGGCCAGATTCCGACCGACCCGGCCCGCTGGGAGAAGTTGATCGCGAGGCTCGGCGACGGCCCACACACGCTGGTCCACAACGACTGCCGGTTGGACAACATCTTTTTCCGCCACGATGGCCGGCCGGTGGTGGTCGACTGGCAGACGCTTGCCACCGCGCGCGCCAGCATGGATGTTGCCAACCTGCTCGGCGGCAGTATGGAACCCGATGACCTGTCGACCAACTGGGAACGGCTGCTCCGCCGCTATCACGACGGACTTGTGCAGGGAGGGGTCGAGGGCTACAGCTTCGACGAGCTGCTGTTGCACTACCGCCAGAACCTCATCTGGCCCCTCGGACAAGGCCTGGCATTGATCGGCGCGCTGAAGACCAACGACACCCGCGGTGTCGGCCCGAAGAATGTCATGCGCGCGCTGGCGCACGTCGCCGAGCTTGACGCATTCGCCGCGCACACCGAAGCCTGACCACGCTCCCGCAAGACGGAGGAGGAATCCGCTCATGCTCGAAACCTGTGTCGGTGTCTGGACCGATAGCCACTTCCCGGCCGGTGCCATCGCCGACCAATGCTGCGCCCTGCAAGACAGCGGCCACGTCGATGGCGTGCTCATACCCGACCAGCTTGCCGGCTTTGCGCCACAACAACTGTGGACCCCGGAGAACACCCCGCTCGCAGGGTTGATCGGGGACCCCGATTCGGCGATGGACGCGTTCATGGTCGCGCCGTATATCCACGCGGCGGCACCGAAGCTGAACCTGCATCTGACGTCCGACAGCGTCCGACGTGGACCAGCAGAGCTGGTGCAGTCGATGCTGACGCTCGCGCACTTGACCGAAGGGCGTGCGAACTTCCAGATCGGCAGCGGAGAGCTCAAACAGACCGGGCCGTTCGGACGTCCCACCAACCAGGGGATGTCGCGGATGAAGGACCTGTTCCAGATCTACCGGCAGATCCTCGACACCGACGGGCCCATCGACTTCGACGGCCGGCGCTGGAAGTTCAAGCGCGCATACCTCGGCGGTGCAAAGCAATATCGACCGACGCTGTGGGTGCTGGGCGGCGGTCCGCAGCTCCTCGACTACGCTACCTCCTGGGCTGACGGTCTCGCGATCGCGGCACCCAACGCGCTCACCTCGCCGGAGCAAACCGCGGAGGCGATCCGGGCGGTCCGCCGGCAGGTCGAGCAGAAGGGCCGCGACCCCGACCAGTTCCGCATCGCGCTGTGGGTCTGCGTCCTGCTCCATCCCGACGAGGCCAAGCTCGAAGCCGCCCGCTTGTGATGCACATCGTCAGCAATGAGCGCATCACCGAACTCGACGGCAACCGCGCGAAAGGCACCTGCCACCTACGCACCGCCGGCACGGTCAATGGCACCCCGCTGGACGCGCACGGCTACTACGACGACGAATACATCAAGGTCGACGGCCAGCGGCGGTTCGCCCGTCGTACCCCGGTCGGGTTCGTGCCGCCGCAACCGGTGGTGTAAGCCGACCATGTCGTCGAGTTCGAACGCGATCCTGACCGCTACCGTAGTGGTCGCGACCGACTAATTCTGCCGGGACCGCAGACGCGACTGTGGGGTCACAAAACGACGCACCCGGCACGGGTTGTCTGCATAGACAATCGCCGTTAGATTAATGCGCTATGTGATCCACGTTATCCGGGACGCAAGGATGCGCCACAGCCAGCTCGTTGGCGGTAGCGACTCCGGCGATGCAGCACCTCAGGGAGGACCGCGCAATGACCGACACCACGAGCCGCCAGGCTGAGCATCCGCAGTTGCCCGACGAAGGTGAGATCGCTGGCCTCTTGCCGGACTTCGACTTCTTCCAGCCGGAGCACAGTGACCGCTGGGAGGAAATACTCGGCTACGCGCGCCAGCACTGCCCCGTGCCACACACTTCGGCCACCGGTGGTTATTACATCGCGACCCGGTACGAGGACGTTCGACGCGTCCTCACCGATCCTGAGACCTTCTCGTCCACGCAGTACACCAACATCACCGGCAACGGGGGTGTGTTGCTGCCTCCTCTCGACACGGACCCTCCACTGCAGCATGACTTCCGGCAGTTGCTGAACCCGTTCTTCCATCCGAAGCGGCTTGCGGCCAACGATGGGCGGGTACGCGATATCGCGGTCGCCGCTATGGACCCCTGGATGGGGTCAGGTCGGTGCGAAGCCATGCAGGACTTCAGCAACCCGTTCGTCACGAACGTGTTGGCATCAGTGATCTTCGAAGATGACGATGGGGGACTCTTCCGCGAGGCCGCGGCCTGCAACGAGCGCTTCATCACCGGCGACATCTCAGGGGTCGTGGATTTCTATCAGCTCATGGTCGGATTCGTCGAGGAACGCACCGTCAGTTCCCGACCAGGAGACATCGTCGAAGCCATCACGACCGGTACGGTGGCCGGCCGTCCGCTGACCGATGCCGAACGCGTCGGCGTGGTGCAAGTTCTGTTCATCGGCGGCTTGGATACCACGAAGGTGGCGATTGGTGACATGCTGCTACAACTCGCTGTCGATGCTTCGTTCGAGCAGCGACTTCGTAGGCCCGGATGGGAGCGCACTGTCTTGGACGAATTTCTCCGGCACAGCTCACCGGTGGGCGCGATGGGACGCATCGTGACTCGCGATGTGGACCTCAACGGTGCCCAGCTGCACGCGGGTGACCGGGTGCTCGTGTATTTTGCCAGCGCCAACCGGGACGCCGACGTTTTCGAGCGCCCAGACGAAGTCCGCTTCGACCGAGAACGAAATCCGCATGTCGCGTTCGGAATGGGCGTGCACCGCTGCATCGGCATGCACCTTGCACGACAACAGATTCGGATCGCGATCGACACCCTACTCGAACGGATCACGAACATCCGACTCGCTCCGGGGACGGAACTGTCCAGACGACCTGGAATGAGTCGTCTCCTCAACGCACTGCCGATCGAATTCGATATCCGGTAGAGGGCAGCATTGGAAGGTGTCTTACCCGCCGGCCTGCAGTTGCTTGGCGCTCGTAGCTTCCCTACTCATATAAGGAGAACCAGTGAAGACAACAGCGGCCATCCTGTGGGAGGTCGGACAGAGGTGGAGTGTCGAGGAAGTCGAACTCGACGATCCGATGCCCGGCGAGGTGCGTGTGAGGCTGGCCTCCAGCGGCCTGTGTCATTCCGACGACCATGGGGTGAAGGGGGACATGCCGATCGGTCTTCCGCTCGTCGGCGGCCACGAGGGCGCGGGGGTTGTTGAGGAGGTCGGCGCCGGGGTGACACGGCTCAAGCCGGGCGACCACGTGGTGATGGCCTTCATGCCGGCGTGTGGGCATTGCCGTTGGTGTGCCAGCGGCAACTCCGTGTTGTGTGACCACGGCGCCGTCATCATGGCTGGATTGCCCATCGCGGACGGCAAACCACGTACCCATGCCCGCGGGCAGGGACTGGGTCGGATGTCGCTACTGGGAACCTTCAGCCCGTATGCCGTCGTCCACCAAGACTCGTGCGTGAAGATCGATGACGACATCCCGCTGGAATTGGCCTCGCTCGTGGGGTGCGGTGTGGCAACGGGATTCGGCGCGGCGGTCAACCGCGCCCAGGTCGGTCCAGGAGATACCGTGGTTGTGGTCGGTTGCGGTGGACTTGGGTCGAGTGCGATCCAGGGGTCTCGGATCGCTGGCGCGGAGGTCATCGTTGCGGTCGATCCTGTTCCGTTCCGCCGACAACAGTCTGAATTGCTTGGCGCCACCCATTCGGCCGCGTCGATGGAGGAGGCAATGCCACTGGTCACCGAGTTGACCAAAGGTGTGATGGCCGACAAGACCATCATGACCGCGAGCCTGATGACCGGCGACATGTTGCTGCCGCTGATGCTGCTGACCCGCAAGGGCGGGCGGGCATGCCTCACGTCGGTTGCGAATCCGAACGTCACCAACGTCGATGTCGTGCTGGTGGATGTGATCCTCAGTCAAAAGGAGATCGTCGGCAACGTATTCGGCGGATGTAATCCGCACGCCGATTTGCCCCGGCTGCTCTCGTTGTATAAGCGGGGGGAGCTCAAGCTCAAGGAGCTCGTCACCAAGACCTACACCCTCGACCAGGTTAACGAGGGCTATGACGACCTGCTCAGTGGAACCATCATGCGCGGCATGATCACGTTCTGAGGATCATTGCCCAAACCGAACAACGATGGTTAACTGGGCGAGCCGCATGTTCATCTCGCAAGTGGCAAGTGAAGGAAAGAGTAGGCAGATGCAGTCCAACTTTGGTGTCGACCCCGCCGAGATCCTTCCGCACTACAACATGTGGGACCCGGAGCACGAGCAGATCAAGTGGGACGTCTTCTCCTATGCTCGCAGCAAATGCCCTGTCGCGCATACCGATGGTGATGGCGGTGGACAGTACATCGTAAGCCGCTACGAGGACGTGCGGCGAGTTCTCGAAGACCCGGAGCTCTTCTCGTCGACCGGCGTCGCGCCCCGGCCGTCTCCGGTGGGACTAAATCCGCTGGACTCCGATCCGCCCTACCAACCCGATCTGCGCAAGATCCTCAACCCGCTGTTCGGCCGCAACTTCCTGCTGAAGTTCGAGCCCGAACTACGGAAGAACGCCGTCGACCTCATCGAGTCCTTCATTCACCACGGCCGATTCGACTTTATCCAGGAGTTTGCCGGCCCATTCGTCGGAAACGCGTTGTCGAGAGCCGTTTTCAACGAAGACGATCCGGCAAAGATGGTGCATGCCGCCGAGGTAGTGGTCCGAGTGGCGATCGAGGGTACCGACGAGGCCTACTTCGAGCTTGTTGTTCTGTCCGGACAGTACCTCGCTGAACGTGCGCAAAACCCTACCGATGCCAACGACGTCTTGAACGCTATTTCCACGGGCACGGTGGAGGGCGGCAGGCACCTGACGGATGCGGAGCGGCTCGGGGTGGTGACCGTCCTGTTCCTTGGTGGCCTCGACACCACGCGCGGCGCGTTGGGATCGATCGCCTACCACCTCGCCAAGCAGCCCGAGCTGGAAAAACGGGTGCGGGACCCTGCCTGGATCCGCCAGGACATGGATGAGTTCATCCGGCTGGAGTCGCCCGTCGGTTGTCTGGGGCGACGGGCCACCCGGGATGTCGAACTCGGCGGGGTGCAGATCAAACAGGGCGAACAGATACTCCTTCGGTACGATTCGGCCAACCGCGACGAGGCGCAGTTCGACGATCCCGCAAACCTGAGGTTCGACCTGCGGCGCGGTGGACACGCCGGGTTCGGGCTAGGGTTGCATCGTTGCCTGGGAGTTCATTTCGCGCGGATCCAGATTGCGGTCGCATTCGAAGAGCTCTTCAAGAGAGTCACCAACCTGCGCTTTGCCAACCCCGATACCGAGGTCCGTTGGGCCCCAGGAATTGCCAATGGCCCCGAAAGTCTGGAGCTGACTTTCGACGTTATCGGCTGACGAGATGTAGGTGAGCATGTGACGTTTGCTGCCGGGGAAGGGTGCCGGGCAGCTCCGCGCGGTGGTGCGCGGCTTTCTCGACAAGCGCCCGGATGAGGGGCGGAGCGGTAGCGGCCTTCCCGAACCAAACGATGTATGGTTAAGATTGGCCGAGCGGTTGTAGCGAAAGATTGAGGTGATCAGATGCGCAGCGTTGTGGAAGCGAGGGGTGCATGAGCGCCCAACCAGTCCGGGTCGCGCGGACCAGCTACCGGCGCACCCCGTACCTAGTGGTGACAAAGGAGCAGTCCGTCCGCAAAGACGTGTACGGGACCATCGGCGACAACGTGGTACGTCAGGCTCAACTGCTGCGTGGGCAACATGACTCCGACACGGTGGTCGTGGCGTCGCACCCCATCGGCTCGCCAGGCTACCTACCGTTCTTCTCGGAACTGGCTCGCACCGGGGTCCACGTCATTGGGTGCGCCAACCGGTACTCGTTAGGAGACTCGGCGCTGCAGATGGAGAACCACCTCCTCGATGTCGGGGCCTGCGTCCGCGACGCCAAGGAACGGCTGGGATACGCCAAGGTTGTGCTGGCCGGCTGGAGTGGCGGTGGCTCGCCGATGATGGGCTATCAGGCCGAAGCGGAGAAGCCGGCCATCACCGAGACTGCCGCCGGCGAGCCGACGCCGCTGGCCGAGACAGCGCTTGCACCCGCAGACGGGGTGCTGTTGCTGGCCGCCCCGCGCAGCCGCCACCGCCTGCTGACGGAGTTCCTGGATGCTTCGGTTACCGACGAGCTGACACCCGAGCGCAATCGGGATGTCGAATTTGACTTGTACGATCCGGCCAATCCGAACCAGCCGCCGTACCCGGCAGACTTCCTAGCCGCCTACCGCGAGCGGCAGCGCGAGCGAAATCGCCGGATCACCGCGTTCGCCCAGGAAAAGCTGGACGAGTTCGGTCGAGCGGGCCGCCCGCACGCGGAGCATGCGTTCGTGGTCCATGGCACGATGGCTGACCCGCGCTGGTTGGACCCCACGATCGAACCCAATGGGCGCAGGCCCCGTTGGAGCTACCTTGGAGACCCCGAAGTCGCCAACACCAGCCCGGGCGCGCTGATGCGTTTCACCACCACGCGTAGCTGGCTGTCCCAGTGGGGGCTGGACACCGCCCAGGTCGACGCTGGCGACGCCGCGCCGAGGGTATCGATCCCGGTTCTGTTGATGTGCAACGGCGCCGATGACGCCGTTCCCACCAGCCACCAGTCGCAGGTGTTTGACGCCGTCGCTCATCAGGACAAGGAACGCGTCGATCTGCCGGAGGCCAACCACTATTTCAGCGGTCAGGACCAGCGATCGCATCTGTCGGATGCCGTCGACCACGTCTACGACTGGATGCAACGGCACGGGTTCGCGGCTTTGTGAACGCCCTTGGCATACCGTGCGCGCCGGGGCCGTGCTCGCGTTAACGCAACCGCTATCGATCTGATTCCACAGGAGGGTGAGATGAAACTGAGCTTGATGTCGTTGGGAGATGTGGTCACCGACCCGGTCACCGGTAGGACCGAGACCGCGGCGGAACGACACCGTGCGATTGTGGAGGCAGCAGTGGCGGCTGACCAGGTCGGCTTCCACTGTGTGCACGTCGGGGAACATCATGGGTTGGACTACACGACGTCGGCTCCACCGGTGATCCTATCGGCGATCGGGGAGCGGACCACCAGGCTGCGGTTGTCCACCGCGGTGACGTTGGCCGCAAACCTTGATCCGATCCGGGTGGCCGAGGACTACGCGACCGTGGATGCCCTGTCGGGTGGGCGTTGTGAAGTCGTCGTGGGACGCGGCAATTTCTTCGTCTCCACCTACACGTTGTTTGGCCAGCAGTTGACCGACTCCCATGAGCTGTTTGCCGAGAACGTCGAGCTGCTCACCCAATTGTGGGCTGGCAAGGAGATCAATTGGCCTGGGTCTCGGCATCGTGCGCCGATTAGCGACTTCACGGTGCAACCCGCGCCGGTGGGTCCCCTGCCGGTGTGGATCGGTGGTGGCGCATCGGAGTCTTCGACGGAACTGGCGGCCCGGCTCGGCCTTGACCTGATGCTGCCCTCGGCGTTCGGCAACCCCGAGATGTTCAAGCCGGTGGTAGACAGCTATCGGGAGAAATTCGCGTCCTACGGCCATCCGCGTCCGCCACGGATCGGTGCCTGCTGGCATGTGAACGTAGCCGACACCAGCCAGGCGGCCAGAGAGCGGTGGGAACCACGCTACCGCAACTACTTCGAGTTGATGATGACAATCATTTCTCGCGTTAACCCCGACCCGCCGCCGTTCATCAAGAAGCCTTTCGACTTCGAGTTTCTCACCACTCGTGGCCCCGCCATTGTGGGCAGTCCCGCCGAGGTAGCAGACCGGCTGAACACGTGGTCGCAGTTACTGTCCACCGACACCAACCTGATCTACATGGACATGGGCGGCCAGCTCGCCGGCGAGTACCGCGATATGGTCGAACTTATTGGTAGCGCGGTGATTCCGCAGCTGCACTGAAGCGTATGGGACGAATAATGAGCATTGATCATTTTGCTGCCGATGTCGTGAGTTATCACCGCCGCAGCAGACCCGATGCGCCCGCGATCGAGGACGCCCAGACCGGTGCGGTGCTGACGTGGCGTGCCCTCGAAGAGAGGGTTGCCGGCCTTGCCGGAGCACTGGCCGACGACCTGGACGTCAGCAAGGGCGACCGGGTGGCCGTACTGGCGAACAATGATCCCTGGGTGCTGATCGTGCAGTTCGCGTGCATGCGCCTCGGCGCTATCTTCGTGCCATTGAATTTCCGGCTGGCGCGCGCGGAATTGGAATTCCTGTGCATTGACTCTGAACCGGCTGTTTTGATTTACGACGTCGGCATGCGCGAGGTCGCAGTCGATGTTGCGGCTGCCGCCGGTGTCCGGCAGCTGGCCTCGTTTCACGGTGCGGTAGGTGCGGCTGCAACTGGGGCTGCGCCCGATACCTGTTACGACCTCGTCGCTGGTGCGGCCATTGCCGCCCCCCGTCCCGCGGCTTCGGTCGGCCGCCTCACCGACCCCGTTCAGCTGCTCTACACTTCGGGAACAACTGGCCGACCTAAAGGCGCGATCTGCACCCACCAGACGCTGCACTACCAGACCTTGAACTCGTTACAGCCCTACGAGTTGTCTTCGACAAGCTGCTACCTCGCTGTACTGCCGTTCTTCCATGCCGCCGGACTCAACAGTATGACGAATCCGGTTCTGGCGCTGGGCGGTACGGTGGTGGTGGCGCACCGTTTCGATCCTGTTCACGTTGTCGAGCTGCTTGCCGACCCTGGCAGGGGTATCACGCACTTCTCCGCGGCGCCCGTCATGTACCAGGTGATGAGCTCGGTTCCTGAATTCGCCGACGCCGACTTCAGCCACCTGCGGCACGGCCAGATCGGCGGTGGGTCCCTCAATTGGGAGGTTCTCAATGCGTTCCACGATCGGGGTTGGCCGTTGAGTACAGGCTATGGTTCCACCGAGATGGGTCCGATCGTCAGTGTGGTCCCGCCTGCGGCTAGCCTGACGAAATTCGGTTCCTGCGGACTTCCGGTGCAATACACAGTTCTTCGGCTTGTCGGTCCGGACGGCCAGGATGTCGAGCCAGGGCAGACCGGTGAGGTGTGGGCGCACGGTCCGGCTGTCACGCCGGGCTACTGGCGACGCAACCGTGACGAGGACGAAGCGTTCGTCGGGGAGTGGTTTCGTACCGGAGACGCGCTCACGCAGGATGCGGACGGCTTTTTGACGATGGTCGACCGGTTCAAGGACATGTATAAGTCCGGTGGGGAGAACGTTTATCCGGCCGAGGTCGAACGTGTTGTGCAAGAGCATCCTGACGTCGAGGACGCCGCGGTAATTTCGATCGCCGATGAGCGCTGGGGCGAAGTGGGCCGCGCACTAATCATTCCTAAACCCGGCGTGGTCGTCGACACCGTGGCCATCGCCGAGCACTGTCGAACGCGGTTGGCCAAGTACAAGGTGCCCGCCGACTTTGTGGTGGTAGAGCCATTCGAACGCAACGTCACCGGTAAACTCCCCAAGGCCGAGCTGAAGAGGAAGTACGGGTCGGATCGACCGACCGTGACGTTGCAGCAATGACGGCCCAACGGTTCGGGTGGATAGGTGCGAACGGTATCCGCCTGGTCGGCGAGCGGCTCGGCAACGGCCCGCCGGTAGTGCTGCTGCACGGAGGTGGGCAGACGCGCCATTCCTGGGGAATGACCGCGGAGCGGATCGCGGCCATCGGCATGGAGGCCATCTGTGTGGATCTGCGCGGGCACGGCGATAGTGATCGTGCGCTCGACCGCGACTACAGCATCGATGCGCATGTGTCGGACCTGGCTGCCCTGACGGCACAGCTGGGCCGCCCCGCGACTCTGATTGGCGCGTCGTTGGGCGGTATAACGGCGTTGACCCACGTCGGCGAACAACCGGATGGTGGTCGTTCCACTATCGCGGCTCTGGTTTTGGTAGATGTGGTGCCGCGGATCGAGGGCCACGGCGTGGACCGGATCGCAGCGTTCATGCGGGCGAACCCGGACGGGTTCGATGACGTGGACGCCGTCGCCGAGGCGGTGGCCGCCTACCTACCCGGAAGGCCGCGTCGTACTGAAACGTCGGGGCTGGCGAAGAACCTTCGGAAAGGCTCCGACGGGCGAATGTACTGGCATTGGGACCCGGCCATCATGGACACTGTCCCATCCGCCGATATGCGGAAGGAACTGACCGGGCGGGCGACACGGGCGGCCGCCGGTGTCCGGGTACCGACACTGCTTCTGCGTGGCGAACTCAGTGACGTGGTGAGCCGAACCGGAGTGGCCGACTTCTGTGACTTGGTACCGCATGCCGAGTATGCGGAGATACCCGGGGCCGGACACATGGTTGCTGGCGATGCGAACGACCCATTCACATCAGCCATCCTCGACTTTATCTGCAGGCTGTGTTGAGTGGCGGTGGCGTACCGCGTTTGGTTACTCTGGTAGCGAACCACGGGAGGGGTACGTATGGGCCGGCCGAAGGTAGCGCTGATCTCGCGGCGGAACGTCCTGGAAACGGCGTTGGCCATCATCGACGAGGACGGACTCGAGGCACTTAGTATCCGTCGGCTGGCCAGCGTGCTCGGCGTCAACGGCGCATCCCTCTACCACCACTTCGAAAACAAGGACGAGATCCTCATCGGCGCTGCGGAATTCGCCCTGGCCGACGTGCGCACCCCAGAAAAGTCTGAGGAGCACTGGCGCCACTGGCTGCCCGAGAATGCCCGCAAGCTGCGCGCAGCGCTACTGCAGCATCCGGCGCTGGTCCCGCTAATCGTCGGCAAGCGCTCGCTGGGGATGGGTGCGCGCATGCTGGACACTTCCGCGGAGCGTTTGATGCAGGAAGGTGTTCCCAGTGCGGCGGTGATGCCATTGTTGGATGCACTCGAACTGTTCGCCATCGGTAGTGTGCTACACGAGACACAGGGCTACACGCCCGAGCTCCGTCACGATATCGACACCGGCCAGTATCCGGCGCTGGCCAAGGCGATGTCCGAACGGGGTCTGTCCTCCGATGAGATCTACGACCTGGTCATCACCAGCATCTTGGATGCGATCGACACAGCGGTGCAGGAGCGCCAGGCGCGCTGGTTGCCCACGGTGGTGGAGGCCGGCACGACTTAGCGGCTGTGGAGCCCCGGTTTGCCACGCGGGGCAATTATTGGACATGGCATTACCGAACAGCGTTTGGTAATCTGGCTGGGTGAGTATCACGGACCTCAACCTCACCCTGCGGCAGCTCCAGTTGGGTGGCATCGTCGTGTTACGGCTACCCGACGGGACCGCCGATCTGCTGATGTCGGGTGAACACGCGACGACCGGTCGAATCGCCTTCTACGTCCGCCACACCTCCGGAATGATCCAGGCGGCGCTGACCGCGGACCGGTGCGACGAACTGGACCTGCCGCCAATGGCGACGTTGCCGCGCAATGAGGCCAGCGCCGTGGCTGTGGACGCGGCCGTCGGTGTCACGACGGGTATTTCTGCCGCCGACCGTGCCCGCACGATCCGCATCCTGGCTGACCGCAGATCCGGTCCTGTGGACCTGCGCCGGCCCGGACATGTGTTGCCGCTGCGGGCACGACCGCATGGCGTGCTTGACCATGTCGGCCCAGCCGAGGCGGGCGTGGACCTGTGTACGCTGGCTGGGCTCCGGCCGGCCGCGGTGCTCGCCGAACTCATCGGCCCGCACGGCGATCTCGCCCGGGACGCGCACGTCTTCGACTTCGCCGGCGAGCACGGGCTCCCCGTGGTGACGATCGATCAGGTGCTCGCCCATCGCCGCCGCTTCGACACCCTGGTCGAGCGGGTGGCGGATTGTCGGCTCCCGACTGAGGCGGGCACATTCCGTGCGTTGGACTACCGCTGCAGGATCGACGGCACCGAGCACGTCGCCCTGGTGACAGGTGACCTGACCGCGTCGGCTATGCCACTAGTGCGAGTCCATCGTGAGTGCCTGCCCGGAGACGTTTTCAGGTCGCTGCACTGCCAATGCCGCGGCCTGCTCGACGAGTCGCTGCGTGAAGTCGCCGCGGCGGGCGAAGGCGTCGTGGTCTACCTGCGCGGCATATTGGGTCGCGGGGCATCCCACACCGTTGCTGCGCGCGGCGAACACGACTTCTCCGTTGCCGCCGCGATCCTGCGTGACCTGGGGGTACAGCGTTTCCGGGCGCTGGTATCCACGCCCGTATCCGGTGCCATCGCGCGTGACCTCGGCCTGGAGGTCATCGAATGCATCCAACTGTCTGACGCGGTGACTATCAACGCTTCACGTCGGCGTTGCCCGCCGACTGGGCGGGGGAGAAGGCCGCTAGCGCCGGCAGGCAGCCGATGAACAATTCATGGCAGTACCGCTTGATCGCTTGGCAGGTCACTCAAGATCATATCGCCATCGCGGCCTGATGAGCTTCTTTGAAGCTGTCGAATGCTGTCCGCGGGGCAACGGCGTCTCCGACCACGGAGTGGGGGATTTTCAGTGCCCGCACGACCGGAAGCAAACCTATCGCCGGGCGCAACGGCACCGCGGCAACTACCGAGCCGACCTCGAGTTCGGTGATCGTGTGCCCGTCTGGCCGCACGATCGTGGCCACGCCATGGTCGAGGTCGCCGAGTATTCCTTGAGTGATGGTGCGTTTCAGTTGCCGATGCCAGGTGCGGGGAGCTTCGAACCGATGCAGCATTCCCCCGAAGGGCATCACTGTCTCGTAGCAAGTGACAAAGGTGACGCGCTTTCCGCGCACGGCCAATGCCTCGGCGACCAGTGCAGCCTCATTGGTGCCGAGCGAGTCATAGACCAGCACATCGTCCTCGACGTCGCCGGTGAGCGCGGCAGTAGTGCTAATCATGTGCGCGGCACCGACAAGATCCGGCGCGAAAGTCGCACCAGTGGCCAGGATGACGTGATCTGGCCAGAGATCGGTGAGCATGGCATCCGTGACCTCGACACCCAACTCGACCGTGACATGCGCCTCGGCTAACTCGTTGACAAGATAATCTAGCGAGCTGGCCAGATCAGCTGCTGCGGTGAGCTCGACCGCACGCAGTCGCCCCCCGGTGCGTTTTCCAGCATCGACGATGCGCACACGGTGTCCGCGCCGCACCGCGACCTCGGCGGCTTTGAGACCGGCCGGTCCCGCACCGACGACCAGAACCCGTTTGTGGTTTGTGCTGGGCTGTACACGCAGTTCTTCTTCGCGTAGAACCTCCGGATTGTGAAAGCAGCTCGTGGTGGGCGAACCGCCGAGTTTGCGGTCGACACAGACGTTCGCTCCGACGCAGGGGCGGATGCGGTGCGCTTGTCGTGTCTGCAGCTTGCGCACCAGATCGGGTTCCGCAATGTGCGCACGGGTCATTGCCACCAGCTCACAGTCGCCTCGGGCGAGCAGCGCCTCGGCCGTGCCGGGAGAGACGATTCGCCCCGTCCCGATCATCGGGACCGTCGTGTTCAGTGTTTCGCGCAGCCGCCGTAGGTAAGGAATGTTCGCGCCCTCGGGCTGCCGGTAGTTGGGGATCGCCCGGTCGTAGCTCGGTCCTCCGTAGCCGACTGTGGTGTTGAGCAAATCGATGTCGCCGGTGTCGAGCAGGCTTTGCAAAGCGTGGTGAGACCTTGCCGGCCTTGGCCCCCGTCGTCGGCTGCTCGCAAGTCATCGGTTGGGGTCCGGTATCCGAGGATCCGGTCAGGGCCGATCTCCGTGCGAAGCAACTCGATCAGACATCGCGCAAACCGGGTCCGGTCGCCGGTGTCGGTGGGCCCCCACTCGTCGTCACGCGAATTGTTCCACGGGGTGAGTGATTGCTGAACCAAGTACCCATGCGCACCATGAATTTCCGCGCCATCGCAGCCCGCATCCACGACCAGTCGCGCGGCACGCCGGTATGCGTTGAGAACCTGCATGATCTCTTCATCGGTCATTTTGTGGACGGGTTCACCCTCGGGTGTCTGGGTGTGGTCGAAGCCCCACAGCGCCGGACGACAAACGTCGTTATCTGTGCGGAAGGTGGCGCCAAAGTGGATCAGCTGCACGATCAGCGGTGCCCCTTCAGTGTGCACAGCAGCTGCCAATCGCGCATGTCGATCGAAAATCTCCGCCGGGTACTCGCCGAACGGGTTGATGTAGAGCGGGTGAGCGATCAGCAGTCCCAGGCCACCCGCTGCCCGCCGCCGGGCGAACTCGATGTACGGCTCGGCAGGCAGCAGTGGGTTGCGCCACGGCTCGCTAATGCTCGCTGCGGTCATGACCACGCGGTTACGCAACTCCACTTTCCCGACCCGCAGCGGGGACAGGAGAGTAGGGAACCCGGTCACGGAGTGGATTTCTCCGGTGTGAAAATCACCGGCAACGATTCGACCCCCCTGGTGTTGCCGCCACCTGTCCAACGGATCTCGGTGCCCGGAGCGATCGTGGCATCAGGCAACCTGGTCAGTAGTTCATCGAGCACAGCGGAGAGTTCGGCCATTGCCAGGTGCTCGCCGAGGCAGCGGTGCCGCCCGGTGCCGAACGTGACGTCAGCGGGTGTGCGTGGACGTTCCAGGCTAAACGCGTCAGGTTCGGGGAACATCTCGTCGTCGCGGTTAGCGGCACCGAAACACAGCATCACCTTGTCACCGCCGCGAAGGTGTTGCCCGCGCATGTCGTGGTCGTCGACCAGGGTCCTGGCCATGTGCATCACGGGGGCGTCCAGCCGCAGCGCCTCGTTGACCGCCGTGGTACGCAGTGATGGATCCTGCAGCAGGCGATCCCGCAGGCCCGGTTCGGCCAGCACCCGATAGCACAGACTGCTGATCCCGTGCACCGTGGTTTCGTGACCGGCCGAGATAATCAGACGAATCATTCCCAGGATGGCGATGGGTGTCAGCGGGCCACCGTTCTCGTCGGACAGCGCGACGCGGATGATCTGGCTCAAGGTGTCGTCGCCGGGATTGTCGATTCTCTCGTCGATTTCCCGCTGTACGAATGCCTCAAACCGCTGGGCGCTGGCCACCTTCACATCGTGGCTTGTCCGCGCCGACGACAGATACTCCATCATCAGCCGACGCATGTCATCGGCTCGGTCGGGGTTCAGCCCCAGGTAATGCGCCAGAATCGCTGGCGGTACGGAGTCGGAGACGGCAGGAACCAGGTCGACGTGTCCTTCGGCGGCAAAGCTGTCGAAGCACTCCCGAACCACGCCGGTGATCATGTCCTGCTTGAGCGCAATCGCTTTGTTGGTGAAGAACGGCATCACCATCTTGCGGTATGCGGAATGCTCGGGCGGGTCGAACTCTGCTGGCACCAACCGCATCGACGTCCCGGTCGGCGGGATCATGATCCCTTGCGTAGTGGTGAATACGGTGTGATCGCGGGCGGCGGCGACCACGTCGTGGTAGCGGGTCAGTGTCCAAAATCCGCCATAGTTGTCGCTCCAGCCGACCGGGCACCGAGTTCGTAGTTCCGCCAGCGTCTGATGCATCCGCGATGGCGACTCCGGATCACCATGATCGAATCCGGTCGACGGAGGTCGGTCGGCGGATCTGGTCGCGCGTTCACTCATCGGATTTCCCCTATCACAGTACGGCCGACGCCGGCACCGGCATGACGGGTTGACCAAGCGAAAGTTTCGTCATCCAGTCGTCGCAGTAATCGCGCCAAACGACCATTTTGGCGCCGTCGAACCCGATGACTCCGGTGACCGGAATTTCAGCGATCAGGGTGCCGTCGCCACGATAAAGGTTGTCGGATCTCTCGACGACTGCCCGACCCGGTGCGGTGAACAAGGTATGAATCGGTACGGCAACGGCGGCGATCTCCAGGACGTCGAACATCTGGTCAAGTGCCTGCAGGCACACATCCAGACCAGTTAGCGCACCGCGGGCACTGTTCCACCACACGAGATTCCGGCTGCCATAGTGTCGGAAGGACTCCTTGACTCCTTCGACGCCCGTGCTCCACATCGCGAGGATATCTCGCACCATCGCTTCTTCACCGCTCACGGTCATCAACTCTCGTCGGTTTGAGCTCCACATACCCGGGTCGAATGCTGAGACGCATGAGGGTCACTCAAGCTGGCCGATACTCAGAAGTGGGCCGGGGTCGAAGTAGTCGCGCCACTGAGTGATCTTCCCGTCCGCCCATTCCAGGACTCCGACTACCGGTGCACCGAAAATCTCCGTGCCGTCGGCGTCGAAAACGCGGTCGACACGCTCGATCATGACGAGGCCGGGTGCCGCTAGCAGCGACCGGATGTCCACCCGTGTGCTGTGGAACTTCCATGCTCGCGCCTGCACGCGCAGGAATTCAACACAGTTGTCGAGCCCCTCGACGCTGGGGATGCCGGTATTGATCCATTTGACATCGGGTGCGCAATACCATTGGAAAGCCTCGATGATGCCGTCCACACCGGATTCCCACAGCGCAATCATCTGACGCGTCAGGCGCTCTTCCTCGAGCATGGTGCCTGCCTTTCTTTCGCTGCCCCGGGTGCGGGGCGCAGTCATCGAGCTCGGCGCGGCCATTATCGAATGATGTTAGATTAGCGGTGATCGCGACCGGTCGCAAGCCAACCACCCCGCGCGAGCTCGCGCCGGGAGCAGCCCACCATCCGATCAGCCGGCGCTGGCGGTACCCGGACGCCAAGGCGCAAATACCGGCTGGTGGAAGATGCCTGGTTCTGCATCACAGATAAACGGGATCGCGTTGATCGCGGTGGCCATCGTGGCGTAGAAGCCGGGGTCGAAGGTGCCGGTGGAATCGCGGGCCGGCGGTAGGGCGTCGAGGGTCATGTTCACCGAGGGGCGACCTTCGATGTTGATGTGCCATTGGTACCGGTGCCTGGGAGAGGGCGAGCCGGCGACACCGGGTTCGACCAGCCAGTAGACCTCGACGGTCATGAAGACGGCGCCGTTGACCAGGCCCTTGACCCAGTACTTGTTCCCGGCGACGGTGCCCTTGGCGACATGTCCCACCGCGATATCCAGGTCGCGTGAGGCGGGGGCCACGTCGAGGCCGCTTTCCAGGCTGTCGAATCTGACCCCCATCGCTCGGCCCGCCGCGGTGGTCATTTCGGAAAAGAAACTGGTGAAGTACTGACCGAAAGGAGAATCCTTGCTCACCGAATCGAGAGGTTTGCCGATGCCGAGCGCTTCGGTGACCATCACGGCGGCCGGGTGATCGGCGGCGTCGATCACTTCGGTGAGGGTGATTTGGTCGATGTCGGTGCACATGCCGGTGATGGTCGGCATGACCCGCTCGAACATGAACCCGGGTTCGACACCGGTACCCAGCAGCGTCGTCGAGCCTGCTGCGCACGCGTGTTGTAGCCGGGCGACCACCTCGGCGCCGCGGAATTCGGGCGCGTAGTAGGCGGCGGTCGAGATGACGTTCTTTCCGGATGCGAGCAACGCGGTGACGTCATCGTCGAGTTCGGTCATGGACTGCGAAAGCGGGGAGTGGATCACGCAATCGGCCTCCAAGGCCAAAATCTCATCCCGGCTGGTGGTCGCCGTGACCCCGGACGGTGGCAGACCAACCAGGTCGCCGGCGTCCCGACCGGCCTTATCGGGGTTATAGACGCGCAGCCCAACCAGCTCCAAATCCGGACGGCGCAGAATTTCCCGCAGGCATAGTGAGCCGACTTCGCCAGTGGCCCATTGGATTACTTTGTAGCTCATCGTATGAGTGCTCTCTCTGTGGTTGGACGCGCGCCATGCCGGCCACGGGCAGACACTAGGGGCGGATGGACCTGCCGGCGTTGACCGAAACGGACGCCGGGGCGGCCATCCCGGACAACTCCTGTCGCTCGGCAGGGTTGCCATTGCATTAACCAAACATAGATGGTTTAATGGTGGCTGCGGTCGCAACCATGAAATATCCCGCTGTTTGGATCGCGAGGGCCCACGATGCCACGACTTGGCGTGAGTATGTCGATGTCGAACCAGCCGCTGTCGGCATTCCCGGCGAATCCCACCCGCGGTTGGTGGACATCATGTCGGTGCAGCCGATTGACGCTGCGGCGGTCCTCGCGGCGCTGGAGTTGTGCGCCAGCGCATTACGTCGGGGCGGTCTCGGCGATGACGAGGCGGTGTCCGGCCTCGCCGTTTTGAAGGCCTACGCGACGGGTTATGTCCAGCGCAGGGCAGAGCGTCGCCGCAACGCCGCCGTCCAAGAGGAGCGGCTTCCATCCGGCATCTCGATGAGGTGGAGTTCCCCACCCTGGCATCGCTGGGTGACGCGGTCACCGCGCTGGACATCCTGATCGACGCGCTGAGTCGCCGCGCGGCCGGACCATCGGCCTGACCCGGAACCGATTGAGCGGGCAAGGTTGAGTACATGTACTCAACGTGGTAAATCTGACTGCGACTCCTGGTGTGCGGACGCTGCCGCGGTTGCGGTTCCGGCCTACCGACTAGGGAAACGAGGCCATCATGCACGACTCTTCTGCCAGCACCGATGACACGGAACTGTCTCCAGGCGTCGACGACCTCAGTATCTATTTGATCGCCGGTCGCGTGACGACCGAGACCAAGCCGGGCTTTAGCCACGTGAAGAGCGTGCTGACCGGCGCGGTTGATCCCGAACGACTGGGATTTCGCCGTGGATGGCTTTCGGAACGCTTCGACCGCAAGGATGCAGGTGCAATTCTCGGCGGGGTCGGCGCGCGGACTTCGCGGTTCGGTGTTGGTACCGGCGTGTGGGCCACACCGTCACGCCACCCGATGATTGCGGCGTCGTTCGGTGCGACGATGAACGCGCTACACGGTCCGTGGTTCACCCTCGGGCTTGGCCGCGGTGTACCGCTGCCCGATATGCCGGTGCACTCGTATTCCGAGTTCGTCCACTACGCCGGAACAGTCAAGCAACTCTGGGCCGGCGGCGAAGTCGAATACACCAGCGGCGGGCGGACGACGACGCTGCGCACCGTCGATGCACTCGGTGATGTTCCCAAGCCGGAGATTTGGACCTGCAACTACGGGCGGCCACGTTCGACCGAGGCCGCCGCCAACGATGTCTTCGACGGTGTGACGCTCGATCCGTTCCTGACGGTCGAAGCTGTCGGGCAGGCGGTCGAGCGGATTCGCAACGCCTGCGCCGATCGCGGGCGCGACCCTGATTCGATACACATCTGCCACCCGGCCGTCGTCGCTCCCGAACTCGACGACTTCACCACACGTGCATACGCGCACACGCGTGCGGTGACGTATCTCGAGTGGCCCGGTCATGGCGAGGCGCTCACCGGCTCCAACGGCTGGGACCGGGACCGCTTCGTCCTCACCCGGCTCCGAGCCCATAAGCAGCTCGTCGGTAAGAATGCCGATCAGGACTTCCACCGGGCAGAGCTCCTCGGGCCTGCCGAGCTGGTCCCCGACGAACGGATAGAAGAGTCGTGTGCGATTGGAACGGTTGAACACTGCGTCGATCGTCTGAGCGACTACCGCGCTGTTGGTGTCGACGAGATCGCGCTCTACGCCGCGACTCCGAAGCAGTGCGAAGGCCTCATCCAGACCTGGCGCAGCCGGGCGTCGGCCCATGAAGGTGCTCCGGTATGACGTCCGACGGCTACGCCGGCGCACCGTCCAACCGTGCCGATGCGAAATGGGGACCGCTGTCGACGCCGGTTCACACCGTGATCCCGGAATTGGACTCGGCGGCCTATCCCTGGCGGGATAACGCATTTTTGAGCTGGTGGGACGTGGATTCGGGGGTTTGCGGGATCGCGCATTTCTCGACCTCACCGAACAGCGGCGGCCGCAGGGCGCGGGTAAGTGTGTCGATTCCAGGACGTGTGCACGAAATCATCGAGCCCCTCGACGCCGGCTCGTTCGACAGTCCTTCGGTCGACCTCGACCTCGACGGCGAAGTGTACGTTCACCATCCGGAGCTCAGCGTCACCCTCCGGCAAGAGCCGCTGTACTCGCCGATCGACTTCACCACCAGCCGTGCGGTACCGGGGCTCTCCGATGAGTACCCGTTGAATCACTACCAACACGTGGTCCGGGCTAGCGGAACATGCACCGTGGCCGATGAGAGCCACAATTTCAACGGTCTTGGCTGGCGGGATAGGACCTGGGGGTTTCGCAACGAATCGGTCTCCTGGGTCGACTACACGTGCGCGTGCATCACCCTCGACGACCATGCCGTTGTGCTGTATAGGGTCATCGATCCATCGGGCCGGATACGTTCGCGCGCCTGGCAAATCGACGATTGCGGTCAACATGAGTTGGGAGAGTTCAGCTTCGTGCGGAACGCGAGTGGGCTCCTCGCGGAGGCCGCGTGGGAGACTGTCAGCGGTCAGGCAACCGTGACGACCACTCGAACGCTCGGAGGTTTTTGGAACCCACTGGGTCCAGGCCGCCACCACGGCCCAACCTGCAGCGTTTACGACGAGTTCCTCGAACTCCGCACCGATGCCGATGCACCGGCAAGCGCTCTGGTGGAGCACGGCATCATCCGAAACGTGAGCTGACCCTCGTGCAGACGGCGAGATCGAGCAACCGGAAGCTGGGGGCACGGAGGTCACCAGCGTCGTCTGGCACGGGGTTGCGGCCCCGCTCACGTGGCTGGGCGAGGAATGCAACGGCGTGACTCGGGGGGGGGGGGGGCACCAAGATGATCCGAGCAGTCCTGGTCGACTATGTAGGCACGATGACCGAGAATGTCGGAGAACAGATCCTCAAGTTCGCCGACGCGAGCGGCGCTGATCCGGCTCCGCTAACCGAGATGGTGGCCGGGGGCGGTGTCGGCTCGGATCACCCTTGGTGCCGATTCGAACGCGGCGAACTCACCATGGATGAAGTCGTTGCATGGGGCCGCGCCGAAGGTGCGGCCCGCGGCTGGACGCTCGACTTCGTTCCCCTGATCTACGCCGCCATCGCGGCGCCGGTCCGAGCCGGCATGGTCGGCCGGGTTCGCGGTTTGCGCGAGCGCGGGTATCGCACCGCACTGGTGACCAACAACGTCAGAGAGCTTGCCGCGGTGTGGCCGACGATGTTGCCCGTCGACGAGTTGTTTGACGTGGTGGTCGATTCCAGTGCCGTCGGCGCCCGCAAGCCGGAGCCTGAAATCTTCGAGATCGCCTTGAAGCGGCTTGAAGTCGCCCCCGGCGAGGCCATCCTATTCGACGATCTGGAAGTGAACCTGGCTGCCGCTAGGACCTACGGGATGGAGGCCGTCCTAGTGGAAGCGACCCTGCCTTGGCTTATGCCGAACTGGATCGTCTGATCGCGGACGGGGCAGCGAGGTATCGCGGAATGACCGAGGCCTAAGACCTGCAACTCGTCCGAGCCGCCGTTGCTCGCGGTCGCGAGGGGCTCAAGACCCGATCTGCCGTAGCACGTGACCCGGGCTCTGTATTTTTAGCATAGATTAAGTATCATCGCGCAAGATGCCAATACGGACCATCACGTTCAGCCGCCAGCGAGCGCGAGGTCCGCAGACAGGTGGTTTTCAACCGATGGCGCGAGGGAGGCAATTCGATTGCAACGGGAACTAGTGACGGCGCGCAGCTTGTTGTTCGTGCCGGGAAGCCGGCCGGAACGCTTCCCTAAGGCCGCCAACAGCGGGGTCGACGTGGTGGTCCTCGACCTTGAGGATGCCGTCGCTCCGGCTGAGAAGCCGCAAGCACGGACTAATGCCGAGCGCTGGCTAGCTGGGGGAGGCGTCGGCTTAGTACGGATCAATGCCCGCGAAACGCCCTGGTACCGAGAAGATATTGACATGGTGGCACGTAGCCGCTGCCCGGTGATGATTCCCAAGGTCGAGTCATCGGATGACATCGCAGCCGTCCAGCGATACTTGCCCAACGATACCCCGCTGATTGCGCTGCTCGAGTCCGCGGTGGCAGTTGCCGGAGCGGCGTCGATCTGCCGCATGCCGGGCGTATTGCGTGCGGCATTCGGCAGTTTCGACCTCGGTGCAGAACTGGGCATCGATCCAGACGACCGGCAAGCCCTACTGCATGCGCGTAGCGCCCTCGTGTTAGCCTGCGCAGCCGCCAAGATTGCGCCCCCAGTAGATGGTGTCACCGCCGCGGTCGACGACATCGACGCGCTGTCAAGAGACCTCAACCACGCCCGAAGCCTCGGGTTCGGCGGCAAGTTATGCATCCATCCCTGCCAGGTCGCTCACGTCAATCAATGCTTCACGCCGACTGACGACGAGGCCGAGTGGGCCCACCGGGTCTTGAACGCGGCTAGAGGCCAAGGCGTAGCCGTCGTGGACGGCAAGATGGTTGACGCGCCGGTGCTTGCGCGAGCCCGCCGAATAGCAACGTGGACTCGCGGTTGAGAAGCGCCCGAACCATACGGCGCGTGCGCCGTATGCTCAACGCACGTATCGGCCGATGCTCTTGACCACACGGGCTGCTTGGCGATGCCCAGGATTTCAGCGGTTGTCGACTGAGTCTCCGCAGCGGCATCTCTTGCGACTTCGACAAATTAAACACGACTCCGGGTCCGCAGCGCTCAGAAGTGCAATGCGGTGAAGCGCCAATCCAGCACTCGCCGGTCCTCCGCAGTGCCGACGGCGTAGACCAGCGACCGGAGGAAGAGGACACCGCCGCGCCTACTTGGCAGCGGTCGTGCGTCTTCGATGTGGATGTCGCTGTAGAGTGTGTCACCCTCGCGTACCGGTCCCACGTGATCGCAGGAAGTCCATCCAAGCACTGTTGCGAGGTTCGGCAACGCACGCGTCACCTGGGCCAGCGCGAGTCCAATAGTGTGACCGCCGTATACCAAGCGCTCACCGGAGACTCGCGAGTCGTGATGCGTGACAGCGATGTTGAGAGTCAGCCGGGCAAGTTCGGTAGCACCGCTCACCAGGTCGGCGGTACTACGATACGTCTTGCCCGAGAGAGTGGGATCGAAGTGCGGTCCGGGTACTCTGTGTCTAAAGGCTTCGTGGTCCCAGTTTGCGGTCGCATCGGGTGCCGGACCGGGATCGTCTCCGGCGGCAGTTAGATCGTCGTCCTGACCATCGGTGGCCGCCTCACCGCGGAGCGGCAACATGGCGCATCGGTGGAAGTCGAGCACGAGCCTTTCCGCTTGGTCGACGGTGGTGATGCGTAACGCGGCCAGACCGGACGGTGGACGACCGGGTTTGGAAGTGTTTCGTTTCAGGCCCACAACTTCAGTGCGGGTGTACAAGGTGTCGCCGATCTCTGGGAAGCGGTGAAACTTCAACCCGCGATAGAACAGATTGGCTTTGACCCGTTGTGTGGCGAGTGTCGACTGACCGATCGCTACGTCGCACACGTATCCGGGGTGCGCGATGACCGACGCCGAACCTGTCACGGCGCGGCTGAGGATCTCATCGAGTGGCAGGCGCAAGCGATCGCCGAGAATCGATTGGTGCACGGCTGCACCGCCGGAGGTAAGTGACATCGCAGGAGCCGAATCGAACACCATGCCCTTGCAAAGCTCGTCGAAGAATGGGCCGCCTGAGTCGCGGACTGCGGTAGTCACGCCAGAATGCTCTCAACGGGCCGACGCATCTGTCAATCACAGAGGCCAATCCCCGACTAGGGGACCGGGTCACCCGTGAGCCGCATGAGAAGTGCTGAACGACAGCGTTTCTGGGGCTTGCAGAGCAAGCCGAAAGTCGCCGGAACATTTCATGATGCCGACAGCTCAGATTCTATCCTATAATAAAAAACCGTGGTACGCTTGCCGTCCCCAGCTTGATGCCGACTTCACGTTTGAGGTGTCGCGGCTTGGGCTAACTGGAGTGGTGCGCGAGGTCCCCCGTGTTCGGCGGGTGGGATGAGATTTACTCCAGTGGGCAGTGTGGGCGGCGCCAGCCGACCCACTCCATAGTGGCGTGCTCGACGTCATCGAGGGTTCTTCGCGGCCCGTGACTGGAGCCCGCCGTGGTGTGGTACCGTTTCTACGGCCACCACGGAACTGGAGTTCCGTTTGGGTTGGGGTGCCACTCGTCGACGTGAATTTGGGTCGCGCAGCTAAGGAGATCGCGGGTGTTTCGGCTGTTCAAGAAGCTGTGGATACCACTTCTTCTGGTTGTTGTGGTCGCGCTGGGCGCATATGTCGTGCTGCGGGTCCGGGACAGTTTCGGTGCTAACGCTTACGCGTCGAGCGCCGACGCGAACGCCGACGATACGAAGCCGTTCAACCCCAAACACATCACCTACGAAATCACCGCACCCTCGGTCGGCAGCGTCAATGTCAACTACCTCGATCAAGACGGGCAACCTCACCTCGTCGAAAACGCCCCGCTGCCATGGTCGTACACCATCGTGACGACCCTGCCGTCGATGTCAGCCAATATCGTCGCCCAAGGCGACATCGGCATGCGCCACCTGCGCTGCCGGGTCATCGTCGACGGCGAGGTCCGCGATGACCGCAGCGTCAACGAATACGAGCCCTTCATCTACTGCTTGGTCAAATCGGTATGAGCAACGAAACGTCAAAGGCCCCACGCTCCCGCATCGCGCATCTGCTACGCATCCTGGCGGTGCCGATCATCCTGTTTTGGGTGCTCGTCTGGATCGGTACCACGTTGTTCGTCCCGGGGCTTGGCGAGGTAGCGGGTAAGCGCTCGGTGCCGATGACGCCGACCGAGGCGCCGGCGTTCAAGGACATGATGAACATCGGCCACAAGTTCCAGGAGTTCGATACGGACTCCACGGCGATGGTCGTTCTCGAAGGCGACAACAAGCTCGGCGACAGTGCGCACGAGTATTACGACAAGATCGTCGCCAAACTCAAGGCCGACAAGCATGTGCAGTTCGCCCAGGACTTCTGGAGCGACCCACTGACCGCTGCCGGCTCACAAAGCCCGGACGGCAAGGCCGCCTACGTGCAGGTGTTCCTCGATGGTGCCCAGGGCACCGGCCCCAGCCACCAGTCGGTCGCCGCCGTCCGCAAGCTCGTTAAGAGCGTCCCGGCGCCGCCGGGCGTGCGCGCCTACGTGGCCGGCAACACCGCGCTCAACACCGACACCCTGATCGCCGCCCATAACAGCATGGAACTCATGACGCTGGTCACGATCGGTGTCATCTTCCTGATGTTGCTGGGCATCTACCGCTCGCTGCGGAGCGCGATCGTTGCCTTGATATTGGTCCGTTTCGAACTGTATGCCGCGGAAGGGATCGTGGCCACCGCCGGCCACCTGGACATCATCGGGCTGACCCCGTACGCGGTGAGCATGGTCACCATGCTGACCATCGCTGCCGGGACTGACTATTTCATCTTCTTGTTGGGTCGCTATCACGAAGCCCGGTCCCTGGGCCAAGATCGGGAAGAGGCCTACTACACCGCCTTCCACGGTGTGTTGCACGTTATCGTGGGTTCGGGGCTGACGATCGTGGGCGCCTGCCTGTGCCTGACCGCGTGCCGGCTGCCGTATTTCTGGAGCATGGGCCTACCGTGCGCCATCGCCTTGACGACGACTATGGTGGCAGGGCTGACCCTGGCCCCGGCGGTACTGGTGGTCGGGTCAAAGTTCGGTATCTTCGATCCCAAACGCAAGGTCTCGCAACGCGGCTGGCGTAAAGTCGGTACCTTCGTGACGAGATGGCCGAAACCGATTCTTGTCGTAACGGTCTTTATCGCGGTGATCGGCTTCGCCAGCCTGGCGACCTACGTGCCGAATTACAACGACGAGAAATTCACCCCGTCGAGCATTCCCGCCAACGTATCTCAAACAGCCGCCGAGCGGCACTTCTCGAAAGCCCGGACGAATCCAGAATTGCTGATGGTTGAAGCCGACCACGATGTGCGGAATCCGGCGGACATGCTGATCATCGACCGGATCGCCAAGGGTGTCTTCCACGAACGCGGCATCGGGCGGGTGCAAACCATCACCCGCCCCCTGGGGGCGCCGATCGAACACAGTTCGCTGCCGTTCGTGATGGCTATGAATAATTCCAGCACCTTGCAGACCGCAAAATTCATGAACGACAGCATGGCCTCGATGCTTGAGCAGGCCGACGAGATGGGCCACACGATCGCGACCATGGAGCATATGTACGGTGTCATGCAGCAGGTGACCGACACCACGCATGAGATGACGGGCGATATGCACATCATGCAGGACGACATCGAGCAAGTGCGTCAACACGTTGCCGATTTCGACGACTTCTGGCGGCCGATCCGCAACTACTTCTATTGGGAACCGCACTGCTTCGACATCCCGATCTGCTGGTCGCTGCGGTCGATATTCGACGTCCTGGACGGTATCGACCTCATGACCGATGATCTGGGGCTAACGGTCAAAGATGTAGATAAGCTTGACGCCCTGATGCCGAAAATATTGGCCGATCTCCCAAAAATGGTCGAGTCGATGAAGAACATGCGCGGCTTCATGTTGTCCACTCACAGCGCGATGGCCGGCATCCAGCGCCATATGCAAGAGGGTGCCGAGGGATCGACGCAGATGGGAAACTACTACGATGAAGCCCACAATGACGACTATTTTTACCTGCCACCGGAGGTCTTCCAGAATCCCGACTTCAAGCGCGGGCTGAAAATGTTCGTGTCCCCCGATGGCACGGCCGTTCGATTTATCATCACCCACCAGGGTGATCCCGCGTCGGTGCAGGGCATCGAGCACGTCCAGGGCATCAAGCAGGCGGTCGCTGACGCTATCAAGGGAACGCCGTTGGCGTCCGCGAAGGTGTCGCTGGCGGGCACCGCCTCGATGTATAGCAACCTGCAGGACGGGGTGAAGATTGACCTGACGATCGCCGGCATCGCCACCGTGATCCTGATCTTCGCGATCATGTTGCTGATTACCCGCAGCCTGGTGGCCGCCCTGGTGATCGTCGGGACCGTGCTCGCATCGTTGGGTACCGCCTGCGGTCTGTCCGTGCTGCTGTGGCAGGACATCTTGGGGCTGGGCTTGCAATGGATCGTGCTACCGCTGACGGTCATCATCCTGCTGGCGGTGGGCTCGGACTACAACCTGCTGTTGGTGTCCCGGCTGAAAGAAGAAATCCCGGCCGGCCTCAACACCGGGATCATCCGAGGTATGGGCGCCTCCGGCGGGGTGGTGACCGCCGCCGGTTTGGTGTTCGCTGCGACCATGGCTTCGATGATGATCAGCGACCTGCGGGTGATCGGACAGTTGGGCACCGCGATCGCTATGGGCCTACTGGTGGACACCTTCATCGTGCGGGCCTTTATGACCCCGTCGATCGCGGCCGTGTTGGGCCGCTGGTTCTGGTGGCCGCTGAACACCTTCCGCATGAAGAAGGACGCCCCTGAGCCTGAGCCTGAGGCGGAATTGAACACCGCGCCGATCCCGCAGCCGACGACGTCGTGAAACGCGGGCGCAAACCTGCCACGCTGGCTGTGGCAGCGTCATCATCCGACAGATCGGAACACATGGCTCAGACGGAACCACCACTGCGCCAGCGCACCGTTGGGCGGCTCGACCGCTCCCGGGACCCGGCGATCCTGGACGCCGCGCTGGCCGTCGTCTCCGAAAACGGCTACGACGCCGCCAACATGAACGACATCGCCGCACGCGCCGGCGTCGGAAAGGCGGCCATATACCGCCGGTGGTCGTCCAAGGCGGCGCTGGTCACTGATGCACTGATCTACTGGCGACCCGATCTGCTCATCAAAGACGCCCCCGATACCGGCAGCTTGACCGGTGATCTGGACGCCCTCGTCGAACGGGTTGGGCGCGAGAACGATGACCCCGTCCCCAACGATCTGGTGTTGCGCGTCGCCCTGCAAGCCGCCCACGACCCCGACCTGGCAGTCGCCGTCGACGACCTCGTGCTGCTCAAAGGCAGAGGCGTAGTCGCGAAAATCCTGGCGCAAGCGGCGGCCCGGGGCGAAATCTTACCCGACCGCGACTGGTCTATGGTCGCCGACGTCGTACTGGCAATGGGCCTGCTGCAGGTCATCCGCGGACAGGCCATAGACGCAGACTTCGTCCGACAAGTCATCGACACACTGCTCCTACCCGCGGTCGGTGCAGCAATCAGATAGCGTCGATCTGCGTGGCGGTCAAGTCGGGTGCAATAGCCGCCTACCTCGACGGCTAGCTGCATTGCTTGTTTGGATACCGCGACTTGGATCTTGCCGTCGAACGCGACGTCGGCGCCCATTTTGGCCGACACGAGCCCAGGCGCCGATAGCCGCAACGCGTAGCGGGGGTCCGCACCGGGTTTGCCCGACCGCGCGGGGCCACCGATTGTGCAGGTGCCCAATGAGCTCGAACAACGCGAGGCTATTTTTGTGGGCTCGCGAAGGCTGGAGCGACGAAGCGGCGCAATATCGTCCGATAGCGCGCGAGGTCGGCCTCACCATCTTCGAGCCCTCGCATCAACATCAGGGCGAGGCTGGCCAACCAGAGATAGACATCCGACCGTGGTAGGTCACGGGGCAGTTCATTGTTGACGTAGGCGATGTCAAGGGCAGGGTCGAAGAATGTGGCGGACATCGTCTCCGACATCCGTGATTCGATGTATCGTCGACCGAGGCCAGAGCCCTCAGGGTCGACGATGTACCGCGCCACGGGATCGAGGCGGGCCTCGCTCACGGTATAGAGAAGGCCCTCGACGATCTGGTCTTGAAGGCAAGCCTGGCGGGCGATGACCTTGTGTGCGCGGTCGCGCAGCACCTGCGCGTGCCGAGTGACCAGCGCGAGGAGCAGGTCGTCGCGATCGCTGAAATAGCGGTAGACGCCCGGCCGTGACATGCCCACTTCGGAGGCAATGTCCTCCATGGTGGTCTTGCGGACGCCGTAGCGGGCAATACAACGGTCGGCACCAGCCAGAATCCGATCGCGCGGGTCATCCCCCACGGCGGTTGCGGCCGACTGGGTACGGGCTCCGCGAGGCATGAACACATCGTACTCATACGTTTGACATTGTTCGCCACTTGTGACGATGCGCATCCCCGGCCCGAACTGGCTGCAGCCAAGTCTTGACATCTCGCCAGCAGCGGAGTCAAATAACATATTACGAAAATTGTCAGTATGTCACATCGGGCGGATTGGCTCGCCAGGGCACCAGTGAAGGGAGCCGACACCATGACGACCACACCACATGGGGCGGCCTCCGGTGGTCGGCCCTCTAGTGCTCCGCTCCAAGGGGGCGGGCAGTACCTAGTTCCGGTAGCACCCACGATCGGCCGTAGCCATGTGGACTGTCATCACTAGTGACGGACGACGGCTAGCGAACATCCGTTCGGAGGAGGATGCGCGCCGTACCGTCCACGCGCTGGGAACTACCCAGTGGCGTGGGCCGTCTTCGTGGGATGTGGTCGACGACGACGGGTGTCGCTTCGTCGCCGAGATCAGGCATCGCAGGGAACGGCCTCGGCCATGATCGTCGGGCGCAACCCGAGTATCCCGGTGATGGGCGACACCGTACTGGCGCGAGCTGACCACCGGCGGGGCGTCGGCATCATCGTTGACTCCGAGGCGATTAGGTACAAGGTCTACTGGCGCGACGGGACCGGCACCCTCCGCTGGCACACGCGTCATGAACTAACTGTCCCGCGACTCGACTACGAACCGGGACGGCCATGACGGGTGGTATCGACGCTTCCCGCACGGGATAGCAACGCACGGGAAGCCCTTGGAGGCAGCACAATGCAATTCTATATAGGCGACAGGGTTCGCGAAGGTCGGCGGGTCGGCACGGTCACCGACGTGGGTACCATGCTCATCCAAGTTGAGACGGCAATGGGCACCTCGCGGATGGTCTGCCCGTGGGAACTTGTCAGGCTGCGCGCCGGCCACGGCGAGTCCTATTCCGAGGCAGCGCCCGCGCGCACCATCCGGGAGCCCTGACCGCAATGCCGAACGTGCAAGAAGCAAACCTGGCTGCAATCAGCGTACTCACCGGGGCGGCGGCCGTAGTCAGCACCGTCGACGACGACGGCGGTCGGCGGATCAGCATATTCGGGCCCGACCGGGCAGAAATCTGCGGCGCGTTCCAACCCGTCGACCGGCCCTACTGGCTGATGTACGTCACGACCAGGATCGTCGATGGTCTTGATCGGTCGCAGACCAACCTGATCCCGCGCCGCATTCCGCTACCAACGCTACGAGACGTCCACCAGTGGCTCGAACTCATCGCCGGCCTGTACATGAGGGCGGCGAACCAATGACCATCCTCGCATCGATGCCGCCACCGACTACCCACTCAAGGTGTGAGGCAGGCGCCGCGGGTCAGCAGGTATCCGGGACGCGCCGCGGTCCGGTCATTTTGGAAGATCAGTCCACGCCGAGTATGGCTGGCCGATTGGTGGCACTGATGTCGCGGCTGACGATCAGGCCCGCTCTGGCGCTGGGTAGCTATGTACCGCACCTTCCCTGGCCGTTCGGCGTCGTCGAATTCGCCTGCAGCATCGCGATTCCGACCCCCGATGCCATCCGGACGACGGTGACATTGCCTACGGCAACCGCGCAGCTTGTCCGCGCCCGCGGCGTGCTGCCCGCCGACGGCAACCGGCGGGTGGTGCTCTATTTGCACGGCGGCGCTTTCCTGGCCGGTGGGGCGAACTCGCACGGCCGGGTGGTCACCTCGATCTCGCGATATGCCGACGCGCCGGTACTGGTGCCCATCTATCGGCTCATCCCAAAGCACTCGGTCGAGATGGCCCTCGACGACTGCCATGACGCCTACCGTTGGCTGCGCGGACGCGGCTACGAGCCGGAACAGATCGTGCTGGCCGGTGATTCCGCCGGGGGCTACCTCGCGCTTGCATTGGCGCAGCGGCTACAGGCCGAGGGCGAAACACCTGCGGCCCTGGTCGCGATCTCGCCGTTGCTGCAGCTAGCTCAACGACCCAAGCGGGCGCATCCCAACATCAAGACCGATGCGATGTTTCCGCCCAAGGCTTTCGACGCGCTGGTCGCGCTGGTCGCCGACGCTACCGCCAAGCACACCATTAACGGCAAGACCGAAGAAGCCTACGAACCGCTCGAGCACATCGAACCCGGTCTGCCGCCGACATTGATCCACGTGTCCGGGGCGGAGGCGCTGCTGCACGACGCTCAGTTGGCCGCTGCCAACCTGACGGCGGCCGGTGTGCCTGCCGAGGTGTGCATCTGGCCAGGTCAGGTTCACGACTTCCAGCTCATGGCACCGGTGGTGCCCGAAGCCACTCGCTCACTGCGCCAGATCGGTGAGTACATCCGTGCGGCCACGCCACGAATCAGGGGGTCACAGAACAACCTTCAGCGCCAAGGAGGTCACCGTCGGGTGCGGCCGCTATCACGCCGCACCGCCGAGGCCACTTAATGGAACTCATCACAGCAATCAGGGCGGCGTCCGAGTCGGACGCCGACCGCGCGCCGTGCCGGGTTCCGGTACCCGTGCCGCGACCGGGATGACTATGCACGATGTCGATCCGCGACGCGCTGAATGGCACGCACAACGATGCGGCCCACCTGTTCTCCGGCTGCGAGCCCGGAGACCAGGCGCCCACCGCATCGATGCACGCCCAACGCGCCTACTGACACCGGCGCCGGTCGATGGGCGCATAGAAGGAAGGCTCAACAAGATGGCGCGTCACCGCCGGATGCCTCAGCCCAAGGAACCGGCTTTGGCAGGTAGGTTGTTTGCCGACTTCGTCGGTCGGCTGCGGACTCCGACGTTAACCGTCGCCGCGATCACCACGGTTGTGTTCGCTGGAGCAGTCGGCGCGGCAGGCCCCCGATTCACCTTGCCCGCATCTGCTTCGCACAACACCGCCGTCACTCCCGCCGTGACTGTTACGACCGTCGTGAGTGACCCGCCGGGAACGGCTGTGGTCACGGTCTCCCGTCCGCCGACCACATTTCATATAGCTAAGGCCACCGTCTCGGCTCCGCCACCAGCACTTGCCGTGCATTCTCCTGGCGCACTGAGCATCCCGGCCATGGCGTTGTCTGCGTACCGCAATGCAGAGCAGCTGATGGCGGGGTCCGACCCGGACTGCGGGATCAGCTGGAATCTCCTGGCTGGTATCGGGCGTATCGAGTCGATGCACGCCAACGGCGGCGCGACGGATACCCGCGGCACCGCGATACAGCCGATCTACGGCCCTGCCTTGGACGGTACGTTGCCCGGCAACGAGATCATCCTCCAAAGCAGCGTCGGTGGCCAGGCCAGCTACGCGCGCGCAATGGGTCCGATGCAGTTCCTGCCGGGTACTTGGGCGCGCTATGCCTCAGACGGTGATGGCGACGGTATGGCTGATCCGCAGAACCTCTACGACTCCACGCTTGCGGCCGCCCGTTATTTGTGCAGCGGTGGCTTGAATTTGCACGACCATTCACAGGTGTTGGCGGCAGTATTGCGCTACAACAACTCGATGTCGTACGCACGGAATGTGCTGGGCTGGGCCGGAGCCTACGCCACCGGCGTGGTTCCGATGGAGCTGCCGCCGCTGGCCGGGCCCGTGCCGCCGCTGGGCGACATGCACCTGGACGACCCGGAAGGGCTCGGACCGGGCCTGCCGCTCAACGTCCATGGGCTGCCGCCCACCGACCCGCTAGCCCAGATCCCGCTGGTCGACCTCGGTCAATCGATGACATCCGCTCCACAACCGACCCCGGCGGCCGAGTCGCTGGTCCCGGTGAGTTCCGGTTGTACAGTGATCTGCATCGGACCGCAGGACCCTCTGCCGGCGCAGCCGCCGTCGGCGCCTCCGAACACCAGCCCACCAGGTCCTCCGTCGCCGTGATGACACTGTCTTCTTTGTTCCCCTTCGGGAGTAGATGTGCACCATTGTGACGACGTTGCCGTCGATGTCGGCCAATATCGTCGCACAGGGTGACGCCAGCATGCGTCTGGCACTCGGGCCGACTTGGCCGCTACCGCGGCTGGCTGGAGTATCGACTCTGCCACCGATGCGGTATCGCTGGCGCGTCACCAAGGGCCGGGATTACGTACCGGGTGGAATCATGATGGCTTACAAGCTCATCGACGCCACTAAGACCGCTGACGCAAAGTCACCGCGGGCCCGGCGCGCCTGTAGCATCAGACGGGCCTGCGTCCCGAGGCGTGACTGCCGGGCTCAGCCCCGCAGCTCCGCGGGGAACGGATCATTCTGTCCACTGGTGTAGGGATTTGCATCCCGCCGCTTCTCGCCGGCCAGCCTAGCCTTCAACGCGCCAAGACGTCCGCCCTTGTCCTCGAGGGCGAACTCCTTGATCATCGTGCGGGCGGCGTTCTGCCCAGGCATGCCGCTGATGCCCGCCACCGGATGGGTGCCAGAGCCGGTCAGGTAGAGGCCTGGAACGGGTGTCTTGTAGCCCGCGAATCCGGCCACCGGCTTGTTGGGCCCGAACCGGGTGATGGTGGGGTCAACGTGATAGACGCTGCCGTCGATCGCCCAGAACCGCTCCTCGATATCGGGGAGCACCAGTGGGTGAACGGCGACCTGCATCGACTCGACGCCCTTGTAGTACGACTCAGCATCCTTGATGATGCTGTCGGTGATCTCCTTGCGGGCGACGTCCCAGCCCTCTTCCGGGTAGGACGGTGTAAGCCCGGTCCAGAACCACCACAAGTCCTTGCCCTCGGGCGACATCGACGGATCGAACGCGTTGGTGACCTGCGCAAGGCCGGGGATCGCGTCCGGCACTTGACCGCGGACACAGGACCGCGCGGCCGCGGCGGCCTGCTCGTAGGTGTGGTAGCAGTTGCACGCCAACCGCAGGTCGATGCCATCGCCGCGCCACTTCTCGTGCTTGGACATATCGATCCGGCCGCTCAGCGCGACGTTGATCTTTGCATCGGCGATGCCACGCTTGCGGGTGGGAATGTGGTCCGCGGCGTTCTGCTTCTTGTGTTCCAGCACGCCCCTGGGCAGCAGACGCGTCAGTGTGGTCCGGGGGCTGCACGCGGTGAGTACCCCGCGCCGCGCCACAATCTCCTGGCCGTTCACCAGGCGCACGCCGGTGGCGCGCTCACCGGTCATGACAATCTCCTCCACCGGAGCGCTGGTGATGATGCGACCGCCGTTGGACTCGATGCTGGCGATCAGCGCGCGGGGGAACGATCCGGTGCCGCCGTGAAACATTGCGACCCCGTACTTGCTCAGCACGCCGAGGTAGATCAGCGACCAACCGGACATGTCGGCATCGAACGGCATGAAGGGAAGACTCGTCAGCAACGGTGCACGGATCATGTCGTGTTCGAAGCTCTCCTCAATAGCTTCCATCTGCGAACTCGCCATCCAGCGGCCGATATTCACCAGCTGCCTGCGGTTCTTCGCCACCGCCTTCATCGCCTTGAAGATCGCCGGCAGCTCGGGGCGCGTCACGCTGGTCTGCATCAACGGCAGCCCGATCGCGACGGCGGCGTCGATCACCTCGTAGAGGTCCAACAGGGCGGCGGCATCCCTCTTGGAGAAGTAGCTCAGCTCATCTGCTGTCTTCCGCGGGTCGCGCCACAAGCCCAGCGAGGAGCCGTCCGCCGCGAGCTGGAAGTGTGCTGGGTCGATGACGGTCTGCCTGAGGCCGAACCTGCGCGACAGGCCCAGATCTTCGTTGATCGTGGTGGTACGGAACAGGGAGGCCTGGATGGATGCTTCATTCATGGTGTACTCGGGCGCCCCAGGGAACGGATTGGTGGCCGTCATTCCCCCCGCCGTCGGCGAGGCCTCCACTACGAGCACGTCGAGGCCTGCCTGCGCGAGGTAGGCGGCGGCCACCAAGCCATTGTGTCCAGAGCCGACCACCACTACGTCGGCACCGTGCGGGGTGTTCGACTCGTTGATGGGGTAGGCCAGGCGAGGTGCGGGCATAGAGGTCTCCTTCAGCTGACGACTTTGAATCTAGGATAGAAAATATTCTCCAAATATGAAACCCGTACGTGCGTCGCGTTGATTGGCCGTCAGTGGGGGATCTGCTCGTCTGGAGTCATCCCGCGGCAACAACTGAGTCCCGATCGGGCGGCGAGTTCGATGTCGCGCAGTCGGCCGCAGCGTCTCCCGGAACCGCTCCGGAGTTCCGGGTCAGCCGGCTGGTTGCCAAACCTGGTCGTAAATATCTTATTTTTGAAGGTGTGTTTTCGTGAGGCGCGTCGTGGTGCAGTGATGCCCTCCCGTTGCTTCGTAGGACGCCGTCTCCGTTCGGATTGACACCATCCCGGGGGTATCAACCGCCTCCTATCTGGTCAGACGATCGCGGTGTGAGCTACGCATCATGTGGTACCGTCGGGTGCGCACATCACACAGATGGCAGATAGCGCGCTGGCAGTGGTGTGCAGTAGCTGCACAGAATCTAATTAAAAATAGATTCAGGGACCAGAGGGAGAGCTGCGATGGGGTTCAAGAATTCGGCGGAGGTCGCCAAGTACATTGGCGGGATCTTTGAGTCGGCCTTTGAGGATCCAGAGATCGGTCCGAAGCTGGTGGACACCGGGCTGGTGATCGCCTTCGACTTCACTGATCCGGAGGCCGTCGTGGTGATCGATATGGCTAACAAGTCGGTGCGGGAGAGCGGCTCGGGCGACACGGCCGAACCGAAGCCGATGGCGACCATGTCGATGACCGCAGACACGGGCAACGCCTACTGGCAGGGCAAAGTGAATCTGCCGCTGGCAATGGCCAAGAAGAAGATCAAGGTTGAGGGCAACGTGGCCAGCTTGCTCAAGCTGGCACCGATGGGCAAGAAGCTCTACCCGGTCTACATCGACCGGCTCAAGAATGATGGCCGCGACGACCTGATTGTCTAGCGACGATGTATCCGGGTACGCACGCGGCGTCCGCGCCGGACCGTCCTGCCGTCATCATGGCCGGGTCTGGCCGGACTGTGACATACGGTGAACTCGATGACAGCTCGGCGCGGTTGGCGTCGGCGCTGCACGGACTCGGGCTTCGGCCAGGTGATGTCATCGCGATGATCTCAGACAACGCCGCCGAGGCGTTTGAGATCTATTGGTCGGCCATCCGCTCGGGACTCTATATCACGGCGGTCAACTGGCATCTGGCGCCGGACGAGGTGGCGTACATCGTGCGCGACAGTGGCGCCCGAGCGGTGATCGCATCCGCCGGGGTGGAGCAGTTGGCGTCACAAGTGGTGAAACTCGTTCCCGACGTGAAGCATTGGTATTCCTTCGGGGGGCACCTCGACGGCTACGAGTCTTACGCCGCGCTGCTCGCGGGGGCGGGTCCGCGACTGGCAGATCAGCCCAGGGGCACCGAGATGCTGTACTCCTCGGGCACCACGGGTCGGCCCAAGGGCATCAGGCCGCGGATGCTGCCCATCCAGGTCGATGAACCGGGGGAACCGCTCACGGCGCTACTCGAGGGGGCCTTCAAGATCAGCCCCGGCGATGTGTATCTGTCGCCGGCGCCGATCTATCACACTGCCCCACTGAAGTGGAGTGCTACGGCCCAGGCGCTGGGTGCAACGGTTGTGGTGATGGAGCGGTTCGACGCCGAACAAATGCTCGCGGCCATCGAGCGCTACCGCGTCACGATCACCCAAGTGGTGCCCACCATGTTCGTGCGGATGCTGCAATTGCCTGATGATATTCGGGCCAAGTACGACGTCTCCTCGTTGCGGTTGGCGGTTCATGCGGCAGCACCATGCCCGCCCGACGTCAAAGATGCGATGATTCGTTGGTGGGGCCCGATTCTGGTCGAGTATTACGGGGCGACTGAGCAACACGGGACGACCATCATCACCACGGCGGAATGGCAGGCTAAGCGCGGTTCGGTGGGCAAGGCCGCACTCGGTGTCCTGCACATCTGCGATGACGAGGGTGTCGAGCAGCCGAGCGGTGAGGTGGGCACAGTCTACTTCGAGCGTGACATCGTGCCCTTCGAATACCACAACGACCCGGACAAGACGGCGTCGTCACGGCATCCTGAGCACGACAATTGGACCACCGTTGGCGATGTTGGCTACGTCGATGGTGACGGCTACCTGTTCCTCACCGACCGCAAGGCATTCATGATCATCTCCGGCGGGGTGAACATCTACCCGCAGGAGATCGAGAACCTTCTCGCATTGCATCCGAAGATTTCCGACGTCGCCATCATCGGCGTACCGGACCCCGAGATGGGTGAGCAGGTCAAGGCCGTCGTCCAACTTCGCGACGGTGTTGCCGCGTCCAATGAGTTGGCCGACGAGATCATCGCGTACGTCCGTGATCGCATAGCGCACTACAAGGCGCCACGTTCCGTTGACTTCGTGGACGAACTGCCGAGGCTGGCCACTGGCAAACTCGCCAAACGGATATTAATCAACCGCTATGTGGAGGCATACCAATGACGATCGAAGCTCCGCTCCCGACCCGGCCGCCCTACGACCCGGTCAACGTCTCGTTGGAGGAATTCTGGGCGCAAAGCTTCGACGATCGCGAGAAGGCGTTCAAGATCCTGCGCGACGAGCGCCCCGTCAGCTGGCACCGCCCGATGGAGGCTCCATGATGGAGCCCGAGATCGACGGTGTTTGGATGGTGACTCGTCACGAGGACGTCTGTTATGTCAGCAAGAACCCCGAGGTTTTCTGTTCCGGGCAGGGGATCACTTTCGAAGCGGTTCCCGAAGAGTTGCTCGATGCGACCCAGTCGTTCCTGGGTATGGATGGTGCCAAGCACGCGAGCTTGCGAAAGCTCGTCAGCTCCGTGTTCACGCCGCGACAGGTCACCAAGATCAAGGACCAGATCAAGCATCAGGCCAAGACGATCGTCGATGATCTGCTCAAGACCAAAGAGGGCGACTTTGTCGAACAGGTGTCAAAGCGCCTGCCGATGTGGACCATCTACGACATGCTCGGCCTACCCGAAGATGAGCGCAACGAAGCGTCGCACTTGGCAGAGGGCATGGTGGCCTGGGCCGACCCCGATGTGGCCGCAGGGCGTGAACCCTCCGAAGTGCTCACGGATTCCCTAGTCGGGCTGCTCAACATCGGCATCGGTCTGGCCGAGAGGCGCCGGGAGGATCCGCAGGATGACTTGATGACATCGCTGGTGCAAGCCGAAGTCGACGGACGGCGGCTCACCGATGACGAGCTCGGCCCGTACTTTGTGCTCCTGTCGGTGGCGGGTAATGACACCACGCGCACCACGACCACGTTCACCTCGCTGGCGTTGCAGCAGTTCCCCGAGCAGAAAGCATTGCTGGAGCAGGATTTCGACGGGCACATTCAAGTCGCTATCGATGAGTTCGTACGCTGGACCACCCCGGTGATGACCTTCCGTCGTACTGCCACCCAGGACACCGAGTTGCGTGGTCAGCACATCCGCAAGGGCGACTGGGTGACGATGGTTTATTCCTCGGCCAACCGCGACGAGCGGGTGTTCGACAATCCGAACACTTTCGATATTCGGCGTAAGCCGAACCCGCACGTTGGGTTCGGCGGCGGTGGACCGCACTACTGCATGGGAACCTTCATGGCGAAGATGCAGCTGGAGTCGATGTTCCGGGAGCTGATCTTCCGGGCGCGAACCTACGGCTCGGTGAACCGAATTACCTGACCGGAAACTTCATCACCGCGGTGAAATCCCTGCCCTACACCCTCGACTAGGAGAGCTATGGCCGACAATTCTGGGAAGCGTTACGTCGTCACCGGGGCCGCGTCGGGGATTGGTCATGCGGTGGCCGAGCGGTTGTTGGCCGCCGGCGCCGAGGTATTCTCCCTGGACCGTAACTCGCCGACGGCAAAGGTGACGCGACACATCGAGGTTGACCTGGCCAACCCGCGCAGTATCGACGCTGCACTCGAGCAACTCGACGGCGAATTCGACGGACTGATGAACATCGCCGGGATTCCCGGCACGGCGCCGGCCGATCTGGTCTTGGCGGTCAACAGTCTGGCGGTGCGTTACTTGACCGAGTCGTTCTTTGAGCGGCTCAAGCCGGGAGGCTCGGTGACCATCGTGTCCTCCACGGCCGGTTTCGGCTGGCCGGAGCGGCTTGAAGCGATCCGCGAGCTGTTGGCGACCGACACCTTCGAGGAGGGGGCGGCGTGGTTCAAAGCCAACCCGCAAGAGGGTAACGCCTACAACTTCTCCAAAGAGGTCTCCACCGTCTACACGCTGTCGATGGGCTTGGCGATGGCCGAGATGGGATTTCGCATCAATGCCGTGCTGCCCGGCCCGGTCCAGACGCCGATCCTGGTCGATTTCGAAGAATCGATGGGCAAAGACACCCTGGACGGGCTGAAGAACCTGCTGGGGCGCCACGCCAGTCCCGACGATATTGCCGGCGCCGTGCTGTTCTTGGCCTCCGATGCGGCGGGCTGGGTGAACGGCCAGGCACTGGCTGTCGATGGCGGTATCTCCGGCGCGGTGGCCAGCGGCGTGGTGCCGCCCCCCGAAATTTAGTGACGGTCGCGAACTCGACGAAGCCGGTTGTGGTGGGTCGCCACGACAAGATTAGGAACCCTGGGAGAGTCCGTGACCATTCATCCACTGCAGACAGCCGATAGCGACCATGTGCTCGCCGAATTGCGGCGGGTTTTCGCTACCGGACGCACCCGGCCGTTGGACTGGCGGCTGACGCAGTTGCGCGGTATCGAGCGGTTCGTCGACGAACGGGAGCCGGAGATCGCCGCGGCGCTGGCCGAAGATCTGGGCCGTTCACCGGCAGAGGCGTGGCTCGGTGATGTCGCTTCGAGCAAGGCCGAAGCCGTGTATGCGCGCAAGCATGTAAAGAAGTGGATGCGCGGGCAGCGACAATCGTTGCCGCTGGCGCAGCTACCGGGGCGTGCATGGGTGCAGTACGACCCGCTGGGTGTGGTGTTGGTCATCGGCCCGTGGAACTATCCCCTCTATTTGAGCCTCGCGCCGCTGGTGGCTGCTGTTGCGGCTGGTAATTGTGCGGTGGTCAAACCGTCCGAGCTGGCACCCGCAACGTCGGCGCTGTTGGCGCGGCTGTTGCCACAATATGTCGATCCACACGCTGTGCGGGTCGTCGAGGGCGATGCTGCTGTTACACAAGAGTTGCTGGCGGCTGGATTCGATCATGCGCTATTCACCGGCGGCACGGAGATCGGAAAGAAGATCATGGCCGCGGCAGCGCCGACGCTGACCCCGGTCACGTTGGAGCTGGGCGGCAAGAGTCCGGTGATTGTCGCCGCCGACGCGGACATTGATGTCGCCGCACGGCGTATTGCCTGGGTAAAGTTGCTGAACTCCGGGCAGACCTGTATCGCGCCGGATTATGTGCTGGCTGACCATCGGATCGTTGACGCGTTAGTGGGCAAGATTGTCGCTAACCTCCGGGATTTCCGGTTGGGCGAAGCTGATCCGAAGTTGCCGATCGTCAACCAGCGCCAGTTCGACCGGCTGGCGTCGCTGATCAACGCTACCGACGGCAGGGTGGTCACCGGTGGCCGGTCGGACAACGCTACGCTGCGGATTGAAGCCACGGTGATCGTCGACCCGCCGCCAACCGATCCGGTGATGGCCGATGAGCTGTTCGGTCCGCTCCTTCCGATCGTGACGGTCGAATCCGTGGAGCACGCGGTGCAGTTCGTCAACAGCCGGCCCAAGCCGTTGGCGCTTTATGTTTTTACCTCCTCGGGCCCGCGCGGTCGCGATCTGGTCAACCGCATCCCCTCCGGTGGCGCGGTAATCAACCACGTCGCCATGCACTGTCTCGTTCCGTCACTGCCGTTTGGCGGCGTCGGCGCCAGTGGCATGGGTGCCTATCACGGCAGGTGGGGCTTCGAGACACTCAGCCATCGGCGCGCGGTCTTGGCCAAGACCGCCAAACCTGACCCGAGGCTGCTCTATCCCCCCTATACCCAGCGGGCACTGAACATCATGCGGAGGCTGTTCTGATGAAAGTACGAGTCGACATCACCAAATGCCGGGGGATCGGATTGTGCGAAGTCGCCGCACCGGCGGTATTCGAGGTCGGTGATGATGGTCTTTCGCACGCGGTCGATCCGCAGCCGTCGGAACAAGAGCGGACCGCAGTCGAGGAGGCTGTGAGCAACTGCCCGACCGGGGCGCTGTCCATCGAGGACTAAGACACAGTGACGTACGTCATCACCCAAAACTGCTCCGGATCATCAGCACACCAAGTCGGTGGTCAACATCTTCAACCCGGCTTTCACCAGCCACGGGTTGAGCTGTCACCTCACCCTCGAGGTCGGCCGGGACATCACGCACTAGGATCTCCTGGCACATCATCACGCAGTGATCTACGCGGTGGGGCGTCCAAGAGTCGTGTTCTCGGCGTCCCGGGTGAGGAGCTTCCCGGCAGCCACACCGCAGCCGACTTCGTCGCTGGTACAACGGTCACCCCGCTCATGTCCACCATGCCTTCGACTTATCCGCCGAACGAGCCGTGATCGTCGGCAACGGCAATGTGGCGTTGGACGTGGCCCGGGTCTTGTTGATGGACCGCGAGGAGCTGGCGAAAACCGACATCGCCCAGCATGCGTTGGATCACCTGTCGGACAGTACGGTTCGTGAAGTCGTGGTCGTGGCCCGCCGCGGGCCGAGGGAGGCGGCGTTCTCGTTCGGTGAGTTCCTGGCGTTGGCTCACCTGTGGGATGTCGATGTCATCATCGACAACGGAGATCTGGATCCGAAGTCCGACGACGACGTCGAGACGGTGATGAAACTGGAGATCGCACGCGAGTTCGCCGAACGCGCCCCGCCGCCCGGGGAATAAGCGAATCACCTTCCGGTTCTTCACCTCGCCCGCCGAGGTGGTCGGCGACGACCATGTCGAAGGGCTTCGTGTCACTCATCCCAACGGTGATACCGAGGTCATCGACAACCGGGTGATCCTGCGCTCGATCGGCTACCACGGCTCGCCGATCGACCGCGTACCTTTCGGTGCCGCCAAAGGTGTGGTGCAGAACGAGAATGGGCGTGTCGTTGACGAGAACGGCCAACCCGCCCCTGGCGTCTATGTCACCGGCTGGATCAAACGCGGCCCGCGTGGGGTGATCGGAACGAATCGCAGCTGGGCTGAACAGGCGGTGGCCAAACTGTGGGAGTACTTCGACGCCGGGTCGCTGGGCCGCGCGTTGGCTAATCGGGACTCTTTAGCCGGCCTGCTGGCCGAGCGCGGCGCAGTGCCCGTCGATTGCCAGGGCTGGCGCGCCATCGACACCGTGGCATTGGGTGTGCAAGTGGTCGCTGCAGCACCCAACCTTTTCGCTGGCAGGCGCCGGCGCTGGGTAGGAGATTCACTCATTGTCGCGCAGTGGCCCAGACGTGTTCGTGGAGACCTCGGCGAGGAACTGTTCGACGGCTACGGCAGCGTGCGCGGCGCGGGTGGACCCGAAGATGTCAAAAGCGTGCTGGGCGAAGGGCAACTCGGCGTATGCCACAGGCTGCATGCTGACCGAACGCAACCTGGCGACAAACGCACGCGCCTGCTCGACTGGGAGGAACGCGTCGTTGCGCCCGTGCAAGACGAAGAACGGCGGTGCGTCTGCGCGGACGTAGTTGAGTGGCGATGCGGCCCGGTATGTCGCCGGATCATCGGCGAGCGTCTGCTTGATGACGGAATTCTCCAGCAGCGGCACCAAGTTCGGATGGTTCCTCGCCTGCACTCCGGTCAGGTCGTAGACACCGTAGAACGGGATGGCCGCCTGCACGCGGGTGTCCGCATCCTCGAATCCCGGCTGAAACCGTGGATCGTTCGGCGTCAGCGCCGCCAATGAGGATAGGTGGCCACCCGCCGAGCCGCCGGTGACGGCAATGAAATCGGGGTCTCCGCCGTATTCGGTGATGTGTGCCTTGATCCAGGCGATCGCTTGCTTCACATCGACGATGTGGTCCGGCCAGGTGTTGCGCGGACCGAGGCGGCAATTAATGGACACGCAGATCCAGCCTATTTCGGCCAGGTGGCTCATCAACGGATGGGCTTGTCCGCGTTTGTTTCCCATCACCCATGCGCCGCCCGGTACCTGCACAAGTACCGGTGAGCGGCCGTCGCGACGCAGGTCGGTGCGACGCCAGATGTCCAGATGGTTGGCCCGGCCGTACGGCCCGTAGCTGATGTCCGCATCGTGGGCGTAGTCGCGGTAGATGCGTAGCATCCGGACAACCCCCGGGGCTTTCGCTGTTGCGCCTTGCGGCGCCGGCCGATCCCACAGCCCTACCGAGTCGGTGCGACGGTCACTCCCGAAGCCACGGTCCAGCGCGGCAGACAACGGAGCTTGCGAACGGTGGCCGCACCGATGAAGGCCCACCAGCCCGACGGCCGAGGCGATCGAGACCAGCCAGGCAACCAGCCGCATACGCGGCGACAACCGCCGGGTCTGAACGGCCAGCGCGCCCACCTGCGTAGCCAGCGTCTGAAGCGGCAGTTCGGATGCGATCACGCCGAGCGCGACCGCCGCGACCGACGGATAGCCCTTGTTTGACAGTGGCCGGTAGGCGTTGAGCGTCGTCAATGCGCCGAGCAACGCCGTTGCCAGGGCAAGCAGCGGTCGCTTCACTGACCCGCCACCCCCGTCGCGCGCGCCAGTTCGTCGAGCGCTCCCTGGATGGCGTCCAGCAACTCCCACGGGTCATCGACCTGATCACGGTCGACGACGATACCGACGTCGATGTTGTGCTGATAGCTGAGCACGGTGATGTTGAGCGCCACGCCGTCGAAGATGGCCGACGCGGGATAGGTCGCCACTTGACGGGCGCCGGCGCAGTACAGTGGCGTCGGCGATCCCGGCACGTTGGAGATGAGCAGGTTGGCGGGCGGCTCGATTCGCGGTTGGGTCAGCAGGGCACTGGTGGCGCGCGCGGCGCGGGCGAACAGCGCCGGCGGCAGAAAGTTGTTCGCGTCCTGCATCAACGTGGCCGGCAACGCTTGGTGGCGTTCTTTGGCTGACCGCAGATTCTCGTGGACATCCAGCGCGCGGGCCCGCGGGTCGGGCTCGTCGGTGGCGATCTGCGTACACATCATGGATATGCGGTTGCCGAAAGTGCCCTGCTCCTCCGGAGTCCGCACCGACACCGGGACCAGTGCGACCAGCGACTCGTCGGGGAGTTCGCCCCGGTCCTTCAGCCAAGTCCGCAGCCCGCCTGAGCACACCGCCACCACCACGTCGTTGACTGTGAGGCCCAGCGCGTTCTTGATGGCCTTCACGGCATCGAGCGACAGCGAGCCAAACGCCACCCGGCGATGCGGCGAAATGCGTCCGTTGGTGACGATGCGCGGCGCACGGACCTGGGGACGCTCGAGCAGACCACCGTCACGTCGAGGCGGAAATAGTGTGCGGCCTAGCCCCGCCAGCGATCGCACCCCGGGGATCGTGCGCATCATCGGGGCGTCATCGAGGTGGCGCAGTCCGCGCGGCAGGGAGCGCAGTACCCGCATCGGCTGCAGGGGCACACCGGCCAAGCCGCGCATGAACATCCGCCACTCGCTCGGCACGGTCCCGGGTTCGACCGGGTCGGCCGACACCGGTTGCCGCGTGGGCTCGGAGGAATGGTCAAGCAGGACGGTCACGACCTCGGTGCCGGCGATGCCGTCTACGGCGGCGTGGTGCATCTTGGTAATCAGCCCGACCCGGCCGTCCTCCAGTCCGTGGACCACATGCAACTCCCACAGCGGCCGTGATCGGTCGAGCGGTAGCGAAGCGATGCGCGCCACCAGGTCCGCGAATTGGCGGATGTTACCGGGCGGTGGTACGGCCGCCTCGCGGATATGAAAGTCCGGGTCAAACTCTACGTTTTGAGCCCAGTACGGGTAGTCGATGCCGAAGGGATCGGCACCAGTCGCCAGCGGAACACCGGCAGCAGGTGCAGTCGCTCCGCGACGAGCGCCCGGACATCCTCGACGGTCATTGTCCCACCGGGTGCAGTCGACGGGTCGTACACCGATGCGGCAACGATGTGGGTGTGGTTACGCCCGTCCTCGGCGACGATGAACTGAGTGTCCAAACTATCGAGATGGCGCATCCGCGCTCCTTTGAAAGTGTGGGCTAGACGTCGTCACGCGGTTGCACGTGACAGTGGCCGCTGATGCAAAACGTCATGGCGTCCGCTGCGCCGTCGGATCAAAAGATTTTAATCGAGACTAAAGAGATGGGCAATAGCATGTGCCGCCCGCCCGGCCGGCGATCTTCATCGGTTGTGTCGACGTGGGTTTGCGGCAAGCCTCTGGACCTCAATTTTAATCAATGTTAAAATCATCGCCATGACAGCTCCGCACCCGACGGACCAAGGGGTCGGTGGATCTTACGCGGGCGCCTGGACCGACAATCGAGGGTTCACTGATGCCTCCGTCGCTGACGGCAGTCCTACTCGAACAGATCGGGGCGCCATGACGCGCAACCACGTTGCGGAAGGGTTGCCATGGCTTACGTAATTACGCAAAACTGCTGCAAGGACACCAGTTGCGTGTCGGTCTGTCCGGTGGACTGCATACGCCCAGCCAGCGGTACCGGCGAGTTCACCGACACCGAAATGCTCTACATCGATCCGGTGGCCTGCATCGACTGTGGCGCGTGCGCTGAGGCGTGCCCGGTCGACTCGATCTATTACGAAGACGAACTGCCGCCAGAGTTGGAGCGCTTCCGCGATATCAATGCGCGTTACTTTGAACAGCATCCGTTGGAGATGGATATCCCGCCCGCCTGTCCCGACCATCCCGCGATCGAACCAGGCTCGTTGCGGGTGGCGATCGTCGGCGCGGGTCCGGCGGCCTGCTACGCGGCGTGCGAGTTGAGTCGGATCGGCGGGGTAGAGGCCGACCTGTTCGAGCGGCTACCGACGCCGTTCGGATTGATCAGGGCAGGAGTAGCGCCGGACCACCAGAACACCAAGGCGGTGGTCGACGTCTTCGGCGCTGCGTTCGCCAATACGCAATTCGGCTGCCACTTCAACGTAGAGGTCGGCCGTGACATTACGCATGACGAACTACTGGCGCACTATCACGCGGTGATCTATGCGGTGGGGGCGTCAAAGAGCCGCGAACTCGGGATCGCGGGTGAACAGTTGCCGGGCAACCACGCCGCTGCGGACTTCGTCGCTTGGTACAACGGCCATCCGGATCACGCCCACGACGTGTTCGACCTGTCTGCCGAGCGTGCGGTGATCGTCGGCAATGGCAATGTCGCTCTCGATGTGGCGCGCGTTCTGCTGATGTCTCCCGACGAACTAGCGAAGACCGACATCGCTGACCATGCGCTAGCGGCGTTATCCCAAAGCAGCGTTCGCGAAGTCGTGATCCTAGGCCGGCGCACACCCCGCGACGCGGCATATTCAGTTGGTGAGTTTCTGGCATTGGGTCACTTGCCCGAAATCGACGTGGTTATCGACAGCGACGACCTGACTGTCAAGAGTGATGACGACATCGAAACCGCACTCAAAGTCGAGTTGGCGCGTGAATTCTCAAGGAAGGAAACGTCTCCAGAGCGTAAGCGCATCGTGTTTCGATTCATGACCTCACCGGTCGAGGTCGTCGGCGACGAGCGGGTCATGGGCGTGAGGGTAATCACCAACAGTGTTGGCCGCGGCGACACCGTAGTTTCCGCTGATATCGATGACGGTGCTGAACTGATCGAGACGTCCCTGTTCTTGCGTTCCATCGGCTACATGGGTTCGGCCATTGACGGCCTGCCTTTCGATGATGGCAAGGGCGTGGTGCCCAACGACGATGGGCGGGTGATAGACAGTAATGGCCAACCTGTGCCCGGGGTGTACGTGACGGGCTGGATTAAGCGCGGCCCGTCGGGGGTCATCGGAACCAACCGGAGCTGCGCCCAAGAGACCGTAGCCCGGCTGTGGGTGGACTTCGATGCGGGCTTGCTGACCCGCAATGTGGGGCACCGGTCCGCGGTGGGTGAACTGCTCGCCGACCGCGGTGTCCAACCCGTCGACTGGCAGGGCTGGCTCGCTATCGACGACGTCGAACGTACCAGGGGTGCCGAGGTATCACGACCGCGGGTGAAGTTCGTCGGCATTAGCGAGATGCTGGCTGCCGCCAACCGCTGACTTCAATGGATCGCTTACCGTCATCGCAGCTTCTTGTCGCACCTGAGCACGACCTCGTGTCGATCCTACGGTCGTTCCTCCAGCGTGGGATGACAGTGGCCCTGGGCGACGGTGTCGGCGCCGTGCGCTGTCTTGACGACGGGGTCCCGATATGTTCGGCGATCAGCAGGGTCGCGGCGGACGTCGGGTCGATCGGGCTGATTCTCGGGTGGCTGCCCGGTGTGCTCGAAGGTCTCGACACCGCTGCCTTCGCCGACATCGTCGCACTCATGCCCGGCTGGGGTATGCGTGATGTGTTGCGGAGCCCGAAGGCGCGGTTCGTGCCCACCAGTCTGGCAAGCATCCCGGCTCTGCTCGCTGGTCCACTACGTCCAAGCGTATTGATCACCCGGTTGGTGGAGCGGGACGGGCTGCTGTATTTCGGCACAGAGGTGTCCTGGCAGCGAGAGGTCATCGACGCCGGTGTGCCCGTACTCGCATTCATTGACACCGTCGCGCCCGCGGCCAGTGCCGAGGCGCCATTGGATCCGGGACGGGTGCGCGTGGTGGGGCGGACCGATGACGGTCCAATTGCGCTGCTGCCGAAAGAGCCCGCACCGGTACACAACGCGTTGGCCGAGCGTGTACTGCGCTTTGTCCCGGCGGGAGCACGGCTGCAGTATGGGCCCGGCCAACTTGGCACCGCACTGTTACGTCAGGTGCAGGTGCCGCTGCGCATTGACACCGGCCTGCTGACCGACGCGGTGGTGGAACTGGATCAACGTGGCCTGCTGGTTGGTGAGCCGGCCGCGACCTATTTGATCGGCAGTGAGGTGCTCTACGAGTGGAGTGAGGGCCGGCGTATTCTGCGCGGCATCGACTACACCCACGATCTGATTCGGCTGTCCCGCGGCGAGCCATTCGTCGCCGTTAACACCGCGATCGAGATCGACCCGGCCGGTCAGATCAACGTTGAGGGAGTGGGCGACCGGGTTGTGGGCGGCATCGGCGGTCATCCCGACTTCTGTGTGGCTGGGCGAATGAGCCGGGGCGGGCTGTCAATCGTCGCGGTTCCGTCCAGCTTCAATGGGCGTTCACCGCTGGTGGCGCAGCTGAGCCGACCGGCCTCGACCCCCGCACACGACGTCGATCTGATCGTGACCGAGGCCGGGCATGCCGACCTCCGCGGGGCCAGCTGGTCGCAGCGTCGCCAGCTCATCGGCGAACTCTTCGGCAGCGTCGACTGAGGCCGGCAAGCGGTGCTGGTTTCTCAGATACCGCCGCGGGCGACGAGCTGTCTGGCGATGACATTGCGCTGGATCTCGTTGGTACCCTCCCCGACGATCATGAGCGGGGCGTCGCGGAAGTAGCGTTCGACATCGAACTCAGTGGAGTAGCCGTAACCGCCATGGATGCGAACAGCGTCCAACGCGATCTCCATCGCCACCTCCGAGGCGAACAGCTTGGCCATTCCAGCCTCCATATCGGCACGCTCGCCGCTGTCGTAGCGTTCGGCGGCGTAGCGGGTGAGCTGGCGGGCGGCGGTGAGCTTGGTGGCCATGTCAGCCAGGTAATTGGCCACCGACTGGTGCTTCCAGATGGGCTTGCCGAAGCTTTCTCGCTCCTGGGCGTACTTGAGTGCGTCCTCCAGTGCCGCGGTCGCCACCCCGAGTGCTCGGGAGGCCACTTGGATACGGCCGGTTTCAAGGCCTTTCATCATCTGCGCGAATCCCTTGCCTGGTTCGGCGCCGAGCACGGCCGATGTGGGTACTCGGCAGTCATCGAACGACAGTTCGCAAGTTTCCACACCCTTATACCCGAGCTTGGGTAGGTCTCGCGACACCGTCAGTCCCTGGCCATGTTCGCACAGCACTATGGAAATGCCCTTATGCTTCGGCGTCGCTGCCGGGTTGGTCTTGCACAGCAGCGCGATCAGGCCGGATCGGCGGGCATTGCTGATCCACGTCTTGGACCCGTTGATTACGAGCTCAGACGTGTTGGCGCCGTCCGGCAGAGCTGTCGTGCTCATGTTCTGCAGATCTGACCCTCCACCGGGCTCGGTCAGCGCCATCGTTGCGCGCATCTGCCCGGTCGCCATGGCAGGCAGGTACTTCTGTTTCTGCTCTTCGGTGCCAAACAGGGTGAGGAGTTTGGCTACGACGGTATGGCCGCCCATCGCGCCGGCTAGGCTCATCCAGCCCCGGGCCAATTCCTGGGTGACGTCCACGTAGCACGGCATCGACACCGGTGAGCCGCCGTATTCCTCGGGGATCGCCAGGCCGTAGATGCCGATTCGTTTCATCTGGTCAATCCACTGTTCCGGGTATTGGTTGGCGTGCTCAACCTCGCGAACCGCAGGCTTCACATCACGGTCGATGAAAGCCCGCACCGTGTCGACCAGCAGCGCCTCTTCCTCGTTCAAGTGGAAGCTCACCCGGACCACCTCTCAACATTTTTAATGCACGATAAAAACTATAGTAGCGTACGTCGGCGGCGCCGGTTGCGGAGGTTCGCGGTGTCGACCACACAACCGCACGCTCCGGTGCAGCGATCCCGGTGGGCACAGGTCCCGCTTGGGGCCGTGCGCAACATAAGTTAATATCAATTAGAAATCGGCTCGGACGGAGGTGCCTACAGGCAATGAGTGCCGAAGACGAGGGCCCTTTGGGTTGGGGTACCTCCGGCGAGCTGACCCCGTTGGAGACGGTCATGTGGCGCGCGGACGTCGACCCGATGATGCGGTCGACGGTGATGGCGATGGAATTGCTTGACACCGAGCCCGACTGGAATCGGCTGCTGGCCGCACATGAATGGGCTAGCCGGATGGTGCCGCGATTCCGGGATCGGGTGATTGAACCGCTGGGTCTCCTGGGAGCGCCGGTGTGGGCAAGGGGCCAATGTCTAGATCTGCACTATCACCTGCGACGACTGCGCTTGGGCGGCGATGGCGGGTTGCCGGAGCTGCTTACCGCGGCCGGGCAGTATGCGATGACACCGTTCGATCGCGCGTCCGCCTTGGGAGGCTCTGCTGGTCGAGGGCCTTCCGGGCGGTAAGGCGGCATATCTGCTGAAGCTGCACCACGTTCTCAGCGATGGTGTGGGGCTGACTCAATTGCTGTCGCAGATCCACTCTCGACAGCGAGCCCACCAGCCCGACAAACCTCAACCTGCCGCGGTTCGCTGTACTGAGCGCCCTGCCGTAGAGCACCTTTCGCGGCAACTTCGACACGACCTTGGTGAGGTGTCGACCCTGATGCGCGTCGGCGCGGCCACGGCCCTCAAAGCCCTTCCCAGCCCGGTCGGATGGGCCCGCGGCGCCCTTCGGTATCTGGATTCGGCGCAACGCGTGCTGTCGCCCCCGGGTGTGCCAGGGTTGCCCCTGCTTTCCCGCCGCGGAGCATCCTGGCGGTTCGTCGCGTTGGATGTGAACTTCGCTGATCTCCGTAGTGCGGCGAAGGCGGCCGGTGGGTCGCTCAACGACGCATTCCTGGCGGCGCTGCTCGCCAGTTTCCGGCTCTACCACGAGAAGCTGGGGGCTCCATTGAGTCCAGATGTGATGATGCCGGTGTCGATACCGGTGTCGGTCCGCCGTGACGATGATCGAGCCGGTGGTAATCATTTCGCACCGGCTCGGCTGGCGGCCCCGGTCGGTTTGCCCGACCCGGCAGTCAGGATCAAAGAGATTGGCGACCTTGTGCGTAAGGCCCGCAGCGAACCGGCGCTGAAGAGTGCCGAACTTGTCGCCCCCTTGATGGCGCGACTCCCCGCGTCTGTTCTGGTCCGGCTCGCTGGTGCCACAACGGCGGGAAACGATCTGCAAGCCAGCAACGTCCCGGGCGTAAGGACGATCTCTACTTGGCTGGAGCGCGGATCGAACGCATCTATCCCTTTGCGCCGCTGCCTGGATGCGCGGCGATGATCAGCTTGCACACGTATCGGGGCGTGTGCTGTATCGGAGCGAATCTGGACGCTGCAGCCGTAACCGACCCTGCACTCTACGCGTCGTGCTTAGGCGACGGATTCGCCGAGGTTTTGGGGCTGGCTAGCGGGTCGGCGAAGCCGGTCCTTCTGGCATGACTGGCCATGACCTGTCGAGTTCGCCGACCGTGCTGCTGCCGGTGCCATGTTGTCGGCGCGAGTGTGGGCCAAGTGCCGCTGGCTGTTGAAGCAAAGCGCGGTGGCGTGAGTCTCTGCTATCGGTGAGATCGCCTTGCGCTCCGTAGCGACTGCTTCTAATCTAGGGTAGAAAATTTCGACGAGAGCGAACGCCTGCTGTATCGACTGACCGCCAACAGCCTCCGCGGCCGAACGGGACGCCACGGAAGTTGGCTTCACACTGACCGGTATCCCGTCGCTGCAGCACTGTCATGCGCGGATCCTGTGCCGGGGGGCGATTGCGTTCCAGGCCAACAACGGAACGATGGAAGGATCTGCCATGGGTGTCGCCATCGAGGTAGAAGGACTGACTAAGTCCTTCGGTTCTGCGCGAATCTGGGAAGACGTCACGATGACGATTCCCTCGGGTGAGGTCAGCGTGTTGCTGGGCCCGTCGGGTACCGGCAAATCGGTGTTTTTGAAGTCGCTGATCGGTCTGTTGCGCCCCGAGCGCGGCTCGATCCTGATCGACGGCACCGACATCATCGAATGCTCGGCCAAGGAGCTCTACGAGATCCGCACCCTGTTCGGGGTGCTGTTCCAGGACGGTGCGCTGTTCGGGTCGATGAACCTGTTCGACAACACCGCGTTCCCGCTGCGCGAGCACACCAAGAAGAAGGAGAGCGAGATCCGTGACATCGTCATGGAGAAGCTCGCCCTGGTCGGCTTGGGTGGGGATGAGAAGAAGTTCCCCGGTGAGATCTCCGGTGGTATGCGCAAGCGTGCCGGGCTGGCTCGGGCGCTGGTGCTCGACCCGCAGATCATCCTGTGCGACGAGCCGGACTCGGGTCTGGACCCGGTGCGTACCGCGTATCTGAGCCAGCTGCTGATCGACATCAACGCCCAGATCGACGCCACCATCTTGATCGTGACGCACAACATCAACATCGCCCGCACCGTGCCGGACAACATGGGCATGTTGTTCCGCAAGCAGCTGGTGATGTTCGGGCCACGCGAGGTGCTGCTGACCAGCGACGAGCCGGTGGTCAAGCAGTTCCTCAACGGGCGCCGGATCGGGCCGATCGGGATGTCGGAGGAAAAGGACCAGGCCACCATGGCCGAGGAGCAGGCCATGCTCGATGCCGGTCAGCACCACGGCGGTGTCGAGGAGATCGAGGGCGTGCCCCCGCAGCTGACCACCTCACCGGGAATGCCCGAGCGCAAAGCGGTCGCCCGGCGCCGGGCCCGGGTCCGCGAGATCCTGCACACCCTGCCCAAGAACGCCCAGGCCGCGATCACCGACGACCTGGAAGGCACCCACAAATACGAAGTGCACGACTTCCCCGACGACGAACCGCCCACCAACTGATCACTACTTAGCGAAACCCCGAAGCCGGCGCCGGCTGCGGCGTACGCGGAAAGCAGGTTGCACACATTGGCGCGTCACCGTCGGATGCCGCACGCTAAAGAGCCCGCCTTGGTGCCCAAATTGCTGATGACGGTGGCCGGTTGGTCACACCTCGGCCTTCCGCTGATATGTAAACGGGCAATTCGGGTGAGACGGGCACCGGCGTTGAGCGTCGCCGTGCTCACCCCCCTGGTCCTGGTCGGTGCGGGCGGCGCAGCTCCGGTCCCCATAGTGCCTGTGCGCGACGCGGCCGTTGCCCCGGCGGCCGTGATGGTCGGTAACAGTGGCCCGTCCGGCCTGTCGGTAGTCGCGATCCAGCGTCCGCCGGCCAGCGTGCATATCGGGTCGGCATCCCCGTCGGCCCCACCTCCGCCGGCGGCGGTCATGAACCACGTTGGCGCCCTGGGCATCCCGGCCATGGCGTTGTCCGCGTACCGCAACGCCGAGCAGATGATGGCGGCCTCCGACCCCGGTTGTGGGATCAGCTGGAGCCTGCTGGCCGGGATCGGTCGCATCGAGTCGATGCACGCCAACGGCGGTGCCACCAACGCACGCGGCACCGCCGTCCGGCCGATCTACGGCCCGCCGCTAGACGGTACGTTGCCTGGCAACGAGACCATCGTCCAAAGCAGAGCTGGCGGTCAGATCACCTACGCCCGTGCCATGGGACCGATGCAGTTCCTTCCCCGCACCTGGGCGCGCTATGCCGCCGACGGGGACGGCGACGGCGACACCGATCCGCAAAACCTGTACGACGCCGCGCTGGGTGCTGCCCGGTACCTGTGCAGTGGCGGGCTGGACTTACGGGACCAGTCGCAGGCTCTGTCCGCAGTGCTGCGCTACAACAATTCGATGCCGTATGCCCGCAACGTGTTGGGCTGGGCCGCGGCCTATGCCACAGGCGTGGTGCCAATCGATCTGCCCCCGATAAGCGGGCTCGCTCCGCCACTCGGCGACATGCACTTGGAGAATCCGGAGGGGCTTGGTCCAGGGCTGCCGCTCAACATGCACGGACTGCCATCCACCGATCCGCTGGCGCAGATGCCGCTGATCGACGTCGGACCGCCTGACGCCGTCGATCGACCGCCGGCCCCGTGGTCGCCCGGTTGCACCGTGGACTGCGTCCAACAACAGGACCCCCTGCCCCCGCCAGCAGGCACCCAGGCTTAACAGCTCGCGCCAAAGCAACTGAGTCTCATGGGCTTGACTGACCCATGCGTCCTTCCGATCCGCTCGGCGATCACCGTCGCCGGCATCGACGGATATGCCCGCAACAACTCCCGTCTGCTGCTCGACGGCGTGGACTTTCGACACGCCAGCTGGCCGCTGAACTTTGGCGGCCCCGCCAGCTGCCAGCGCTCGCCGCACCGTATTGCGGCCCACCCCCAGCGTTCGCCTTGATCGGCATACACTTCATTCCGACCGGCGCAACCGCCAGATCTCTGCCCAATCCGCCACAGTGATTACTGTTCCAATCGAACGCTGCCGGCAACCCACTTTTCGACCGGAACCGACAGAAAACTTAACGGTTTGCTCTACTTTCTGATACCGTCATCTGCGTGGGTCATTACATCCATCACCGGGGAAAGCGGACAGCAAAACGCCTGTACCGCACCGCGACAGTTGTTGGTGTAGGCATTCTGGCGCTGAGTAGCGCAGCGGCGGCTCAGGCCGACCCGGACCCAGCGGGCGCAGGGCCCAATCCTTATCCAGATATCCGGTTTTACGACGACGTCGACGCCGGCAGTTACGCCCTTCCCGGCGGCGTGTGGTTCGTGTCCCCGACGGGACAGAATTGCGGGATCTGGCGCAGGGGTAGCTTCGGCTGCGCTGGCGATATCCCCGGAGCCCCACCAGGAGTCAGCCACCTTGGCTGGATCGACGGAGACCGGGCAATGCACTACGACTGGACAGTAGCGGCACGGTTCCCGAATACCCAAGCGGAACGGCCGCTACCCGCGCACAGTCGCATTACGCACGAAGGGACAACTTGTGCAGCGACGGTGGATAACAGGACCTATTGCGAGCGCGGTCCGCTTCGTTTCGTGATCGAGCCCACCAAAACATGGCTATCGGCGCCTTGGACAGATCAGAGCTGGGTGACGCTGGGGCCCGCAGCATGTAACCCGCCAGACACCGGCGGCCCATGCTACAGCTAGTCACGCGCCAATAGTGAAAGTTGGTTCACAAAGCGGACACCGGCCGCCGGTCTAGGCGCGGGTTCGTCGTCTACCCGGGGCAGGGCCCTGCCGGGTAGACGACGATGGTGCTGGCCATCATCTGAACTTGCCATCACTGATGCGACCGCGCGACGTCAGAGTCGTGGACACACTCGCCCGGTGAGCGATCCGCCCATTCGTCTGGACTCGTCTGGACCACGAAACCGGCCCGCAGCTATTTTAGGTAATGCGCGGGGTGATCCCGTAACAGGTGGCGTTCCCAACGTCTAAAGTATTTTGGCAGAGCAGTTTACCCTGGTAGATGATACGTACACTCACCCACTTGGCCGGCCCAGCGACCGGGCGCCAATCCGCCCGGACCTGACTGCCATCTGGCGGCGGTTTACGTACCGCATGAACCATGACGTCAACGCGCCATGGAAGCATCACACCCTCCTGCGCTACCCGCCCGGTCGAATCCTCATATTCGATATTCGCCATTCCGATGTCTTCGGAAACCACCTCATACGTCACCAGTTCGTCGGCCGAAGCGGTAGATGCGTTTACGAGTGCTGCTATGCAGACTGTTACGCAGGCGATCATCACTTCTATGACCCGCAGCATGCGGCCTCCTATAGGGGCTATGACGATCGATTCGACTGTGTCGGCTGACCGGGTGCGGGCGGGCCCATCAGCGGGTACCACGGGTGCCCGTGCACGCAGACGATCCCGCGGAGATATGTTCGGCCGCGTCCCACTCTCGCCGGTCATATCGTTGCCAGGACGACCGTGGCGAGGCTGAAACCGTGCTCCACATTGTGAATCATGCTGACACCGAAAGTGTTCAAGGAGCAATCCCCGAACGGGGGAGCGCCTAACTCCTCCAAAGGCTTGAATACACCCACGCCCTTGTGTAAGACCTTACCGACGCCCGGGGTAATCCCTTCCAATACCACGCCATGGATGGCGTCCTTGTCGCTGTTGTGGCCAGCGCCTTGAAGCGACAAAGCCGCGGTCGCACTGCTACCAAGATCCTTCAGAATAGGCAGCGAGTCCGTCGGCCCGTCGGCTGGCACGTTCTTCGTTCTGTGGCTGACATAGTCGTCGGTTGAACGATTCACGATCTCCGCGGCGTGTTCGACCATGGGGTCATATCGAAGCGGCGGGCATTGCGTCTTGGCCCGCTCCGAAACCACCGTGTCCTTGAGATTCGGATCAGCCTCGGCGGCAGCCGGCGGCGTGAACAGGACGCCGGCGGCTGCGATAACCGCCACTGCCACAACTGCATTGCCGACTCTCGGTGTGCAGCATCGAACGCCCGGAGATGCCGCGCCAGTGTCGGCGTAGGTTCTCAGCACCTATCCCTCCTCATCCAAATGTCTTCTGCCCACTACGCGTCTGTACGCCGATGCTCAGTCACAGACACGGGACCGATTGATCCTGCTGCCCCAATGCAACACTTCCTGGAACGACGGGCCGGTAAACCAGGTCGGCTGGCGGCCCTTAATGCCATTGCCGACGTTGTACAGATGCTGGTACAGGCGGTAGAAGGCCTGGCCCTGGTAGATCGGAAAGTACATGTCTCCCGCATGGTCATAGGCCTGGGTAAGAGATTCAGCACGTGGAGCGAGGAAGTCCACCGACTGGTCGATATTCGCCGTCACGGCATCAGCCCGCTCCTGCACACCATCGGCGTCCCATTGGCCGTTCCTGCGCACCAAACTGTTATTAAATCTCTCGATCTGGAACCTCAGATCGGAGTATTGCTCATTGAACCATTGGCACATTTCGCGTTCGGCATTGATATCCGTCTCGGTAACTTGGCCTCGAGTCTGATCAAACGGGAATGGAAACTTAGGCTGCCAGTTGCTGGCAGTTGGTATCACCACGGGCAGCCGCGGCGCGACCTCATCGCGTCCAGGCGGATCCAGCGGATCGGCCCCTGCACGACCGGCGAGGACCGTTCCCGAGACCACGATCAAGACGCACAACATCATCACGGCAGGGCCTCGGGAAGAGATGCTCCTCTTCACCAACGCTCGTACAGCTGAGATACGCATACGCCACCCTCCGCAACAGTTATCGTCAGCCGGGCAGGGGATAGCTGCCCGGCTGACGCCTCCGAGATCCACTCGCCCATCACCGCCGCACTTTCGCCGACACCGAATACTCCATCCTCTAACCGCTTCTCCAACCCAACTCGCTATCTTGGGCCAGGAGTTGCGCCGATCCCGCCGACATCGCTGATCTGCCAATCTTTGTTGCTGTCAATTGTCAGGCTGTACGTGGCGGTGGACTGAAGCCCTTCCGGAGCTTGCACCGTCTTGGTGAGCACGCTGACGAAGGCATCGACGATATACGTTCCGCCGGTATCTGAGCGCACTTTCGCCGCCAATGGCCGCGCCGTCGAAGTCCATTGAAGCGGAGCGAGAATCTGCTCCATATCGTTAGCCGCCTTGCTCAGCTTTTCCTTCAGCTCGGGAGAAGTCCCCTTGACCAACTCGACCTTCCAGGCATTGAGGTCCTGATAGTTCATCTGCGCGGCACGCACGGCATAGTCAAGCGCGATTTCCTCGGCACGCTTATCGTTGCCGGCCTCGCGGGCTTGTGCATCCAATTTGCTGTGTGCACCGATATACAACCACGCCAGCACGCCGATAGCACCAACTAAAACACAAATCACCGCGGACAATATCAATCCGCGCACCGAAATCGACACACGCCGGCGGACCTTCTGGACCGGCGGCTCCGGACCGGACGCCTCGGACTCGACTGCCTTGGAGTCCTCCTCGATTGCCTTCGAGTCCTCCTCGATCCGCTCGTCATCGCTCGAATCAGACCCGACCGGCGGCCCAGACCCAGACGCTTCGGCGGATGTCTTCGAGTCCCTAGTGCTCATCTCGGTCTTCTCGTCATCAGTAACCTCAGATGACGTCTTCTTGGTTCCGTTTTCAGTCACGGTCACGGGTTCCCCTTACAATCTCGATGATGGCCCGGCCTAACGGTCGGGAATGGTGACATGCAGTTCAATCGCACCATCCTCCGGGATGTGCTGCAGTACGTTGGAAAGGATCTGCGCACTGTCGAAATTCATAAGGGCTCCCCCGATACCTTGGAAATGCGGCAACAGCGCTTCCGTGATCACCTTGAGGTCGGGCCCCCTCGAGTCTAAGAACTTCTGAACCCTCTCGAGGAAATCCCCGAACAGCTGCATGTCTCTCGGGTTATTCCAGTGAATGGTGTGCATCATGCCCTGATAGGTTCCCGCGATGCCCAATCCCGCGTACCAAGTCGGTGACACCGAGTCAGCGAGCTTAGGCCCAACCCAGCCCGCGTTCTGCAGGAGCGTCTGGAAATTACCCACTACTTCCCGTCCCCGTCCCTGCATGCCCATCACCTGCGCCCGGAGCAGCATGCTCGACCGGGCCAGGTTAGGCAGCACCTGCGCGGGAGCCGGCAGGGCTGCGTCGGCCTCACTCAGGATTCGCTTGAGTTCTTCGGGGTCGAGTTGGTTGAGCACTCGGACAACAGCCGTTGCCAGCTGTGAAATCGAGGGCGGCACGTTTATCGACTCCGTTGCGATGCGCTGACCGTCCTTCAACATCGGCCCCCCGCTCGTACGTGGCATCAGTCCGATGAACGCCTCGCCGAGCGCGGATAAATTGTCCAGCCGCACCTCAGAGTCGACGGGAATGTGGCGGTCGCCCTCAACATAGAAGTCGATGGTAGCGTCGCTGACCGTAGACTTGATGCTGGTCACTTTGCCGACGGCCACACCACGTAGCAGAACATTTGAACCGACAACAAGCCCCTTTATGTCGGGCACTGCCATGGAAAGATTGGTTCGTTTAGCGGGCAGCCCGGTCCGCACACCGTACGACGCAATAATGCTGACCGCAACGACGATAATCGCACCGAGCATAGCGAATGACAGCAGGTTCCGTATTCTCATGGCGTTGCTCCGAGCATCCGTAACACATCCTGAACATTGCCCAACAGTTCCCTTCCATCAGGACCGACCACTGATGTGATGTTTATCGCCGGGTACTTGTCCACAGGGAGGAAGAAGTCCGTGAGCAATCTTTGCCATGCAGGCGCCTCCTTCTCGAACGCCCATTTGCTCTTCTGTAGGGCCTCCGTTGTAGCGCCGAGCGACTCCAGCAGTGGCACCAGCCAGAATCCACCACTGTAGATCGTGCCGATAGAGGGAAGTACGGTAGCCACATACCATGCCGTCTGTGTTGAACGGTCCCACCCCTGCATACCGTCCGGTGACCAAAAGTATTCATATTTGGGAATATTTCTGTACATCACATCGGCTGTTCCGGATACGCCGTCGAGCCATTTATCGACCGTGTCGATGTTGTCGCTTAGATCCGAGAGGTCTCCCGCAACACGTTTCACCAGATTCGGGAGCTCGCCGGTAGTTCGTGACGGCGTCACCCTGTTGATCCCGATTATTGTGTTCTGGGCGCGCTGTATGGACCCGCTGCCAACAAAATTCGCCATGTTGGCGATCGTGTCTTCAAGTTGGGGCGGAGAGGTTGTTTGCGCCAACGGAATTCGCCCATTCGGCCCCAACGACGGGGCCGTCTCCCCCGGCTTGGCGCTCTCGAGTGCTACATAGGTGTCGCCGAGCACCGTGGCCTGCTGCATTGTCGCGCGAACATTCGACGGCACCACCACCTCGGAACCAATCCGCAAGGTGACGTCAACATGATCGCTCTTGAGGTCGATGTTGGTGACCGTACCGACGACGGTGCCATCCTCCACGACCTTTGCTCGGTCGGGCAGGTTGAGGACGTTGGCGAACTCCACAACGATGTCGTAGCCGCTGCGATAGCTGCGACCCGGCTGCGGCAACGAGTTCACAGTGATCGACGCACACGATGAGAGCAGCATGGCACCAGCTACCACAGCGGCGACAACCGCGCATCCCCGGCGGCTCATTGGTTCGCCGCCTGGGTGAGTACGTACTGCAGCAGCGCGACATCGACCGCAAACGGCTGACCGTTCACATCGGCGCAGCTGCCGGGCGACGCTGCGTTCATCATGCCGCAGAGCGCGAGCCCGTTGTGTGTTGGGATTCTATACAACGGAGGCCGGTAGGCGAGGTTGAAGGTGTGGAAATCGCGCCTGTTGAAATGGTTAGCTACCGTATTGATCCACCACGGCGCGACGACGAACAGATCCGACAAGGCGTTGATGTGGGGGGTTACCTTTCTAATGGTGGCACTTGTGTGGTCGAGCAATATCTGCGTCGGCTCGCCTAACCTGGATTCCAGAATAGCCACCAGCTCGGCCAGCGGTCCGAGCGTTCCATATCCGCTGCCAGGCCCGGCGAGCCCCGCGGTACCGTTCACAGCCTGTCCGGCGTTTTGAATTGCCACGGGCGAATCCTGCAGGATCTCCTTGAGGGGGTCCCGAAGTTCGACAAGCGTCGCAGTCAGCTCGGCGGTGTTGCGGACGATCGATCCGATCTCGCTGATCGCCTGGTCGGGGCTATCAAGCATGGACGACGTTCTGGTCAGAAGCTGGTTGACTCCTGCCCCATTATTGTGCACCAGCTGATCGACTCCGCGAACGGTGTCATCGATATTCGTTGACCCATCGGGATTAATCGAGTTAATAAAGTTGTACGCAGATCCAACAACTTCGGATATGGTTTTGGGTGAAAAGGAGTGGTCGAGGGGAATGCAGCTACCGCCGTCCAGGCGCGCGCCCCCACTGTAATTGCCGACCAGTTCCAGCGCACGGTCAGCAAGGATCGACGGCGATCGGATGACGGCCTTGACATCATGCGGAAGTGGCCGGCCCTCGCCCACAGAGAAGTCGACCCGGACCTGGGTGGGATTGGCGTCGATGGACGTCACTTTGCCGATCTGGTACCCCATCTGGGTGACCGGGTTACCGACATACAACCCGACAGTGTCCGGCAGGATCGCACAATATGATGCCGCGTCCGCCCGTGAACTCGAGCCGCTGCACGAGGCCGTCATCGCGATGGTTGCCGCGGCCGTGGCCATAGCAATAGCGATGCGGAATATCCGACGAACTATTACCGCGGCCATCAGCACGGACTTTCCGGCATCGGGATGCACAGGTCGGTGGCAAGCAGCTCCGGTGGCGCGTTTTGGGCATCTAGCACGCGCTCGATCTTGTTTCTGATCCGGCGCAATCTGGGTACGATTCTGCTGTTGTTGTCTACCCATCTGGTGATCCTGTCCTGCCAATCGCGAACCTTCTCGATAAATTCTTCCCGATTGTTGACCCAAAATTCACCGAGCGGTTGGAGGAACATATCACCGATGTCACCCATACCCATGAGCGCACCGCCAAACCCCTTACCGTACAAAATCAACGTCTGCTCCAAAATGGAAAGCTTGGCGACGAGTCGTTTGAGCTCTCCGCTGAAATCACGCAGGGATTCGATATATTCGTCAGAAAGATCGAGAATCGACGAGATCTGACCCCGCTGTTTCTCTATGGTGCTCGTGAGAGCATTTCCGGCATTGATGACTGCGGAAAGTGTATCTACGTTTGTACCGGTAAGCCCTTGCTGGAGTTGGTCCAGCGATTCACGAATCGGCTTCGGACTGACGCGGTCCGTGACCTTCGTCGCATCGGTTAGGGCACGCATAAGGCTGTAGGGCATGGTCACGCGTTCCATCGGAATAGAATTTTTCGCTAATGGTTTGTTGCCCAGTGACACGAGATTCACATAATAACCGCCGACCACCGTGAGCATGCGCACCTGAACCTGTGATTGGTCACCGACAAACACGTCGTCGTCCACCGTAGTACGGACCTTTACCCGGTTCGGCTCGATCGCCAGGTCCTTCACCTTGCCAACTGTGATTCCGGCAATCCGCACGGTGTCACCTGGACGGACCGCCGCCGCGTCATCGGTGTAGAAGACAACCGTCCTCTGGCCGGGAGGGCTCACATAGACCGCGGCGGCTGCGATCGCCAGCACCACCACCATCGCAAGCGCGCCCACCCCCCACAACGTTGAGCTGCCCAACGCTTTTATTGATTGCATAAGATCACTCTCTGGCCATTCAGCAGTACATCCAAGGAGTCGGGTAGTTGGGCGCGCCCCCGCGAACAAGGTTGTGGCACGTCCGGCGACGACGGCGGAGGGATGTTGTCCCACATGACGGGTATCAACTTCTCGACGTCGCGAATATAGTCGTCGAAGACGGTAACTGCGCGGTCGAGCCCCTCTGCGATATCACCGCCCGAGGGGTCGACGATATCGATCCTTCCGTCGGGTTTTTGCACGATTTTATGGTTCTCGCCGTGTGGGAATCCTACGTTCTCAAGGATTCGGATCGCATCCGCTGTGAATCCGGGCCCGTAAAGCTCAGACTTGCGGAATTCGTCGATTACGCTGATGGCGGCGTCAACGGGTCGGTTCAGTAAGTCCAGCACCCGAACGAAATCCTTGGAATGCCCCCCGAACACTTCAGCCACGGCATTGAGATTGCGCATCAGGGTCGCGATAACCTGCTGGCGGTTCGATGCGAACTCGGTTAACTTCCGGATGCTATCGAGCATCGGCCCGAGTCCGCCCTCACCGGACAGGTAGGTCGCGGCGTTCTCCGTAAAGATGTCGATATCTTCGGGGCTTAAAGTAGCGATCACGGGCTGCAGGCCGTTGAATAGCGTGGTTATGTCGAACGACGGCTGCGTCATGCTGGCCGGGATATGCGTCATAATACTCGCGGCAGGAGCGGTTTCGGATGAATCGACAACGTCGACGTAACGCAACCCGGTGAGCGCCTGGTATTTGATAGCGAGCCGCGTCGCGGACACGACTGCGTAGTGCTTGTCGAGACTGAAGTCCACCACCGCAATGCTCTGCCCGGCTTTGCGCTGAAGCGCGAGCGATTTGACCTTCCCAACGCGCACCCCCCGAACCCTTACGTCTGCGTCGATGTGCAGGCCTGACGCGTCAGTGAATTCGGCGGTATATGAGCGCGTCTCGGCGGCAATTGGCTGTCTAAGCACATTCACCAGGACGATAAACACGACGAGCGCAGCGACCGCAGCCGCCGCAAAGCGCCACAACGCGGCTTTAGGTTTCATTACGGTCCCCCCATCGCACTGACTGGAGCCGCCACACCGGGCAGATTGTCGAGCACGATCTGCACCTGTACCGCGCGCTGTTCGGGTGATCCACCATATAGCTTTTCAAATCGTGTACGCAATTCTACTAGGTCCGAAGCGACATTTTCTGGCGTTATTAGGCCCGGCACCACATCGGTCAGGGTTTGGACCAAGTTAACGGCAGGAATGAGGTCGTTGGGGTGCGATGACAATAGTTTGCCCAGCGCGCCGAAAAACTTGACGGCCAGTAGGTCGAGTGTCTCCATAGACCGCTTGTCCCAATACTCCTGACTTTGGCGCTGACCGACAGTAGCAGCAACGTCAACATAGTCCTGGCCGGGAAGTGCGCCATCGGCGTCTTGCAGGAACGTGACGAAGCCAGAATTATGGTTGAACTGATATCCCGCATCAGTCACCGCGTCGAGAATCGGCGGGAACGCCACGCTGACGCCCGTTGTATTCCTCAGGAGCTGCTCGGTACTCACCGTCTGCACCTTGGCGACCGCATCGGCCGCGATCAGCATCGTCTCGATCAGCGGATTGAGCCCGTCTGTGTACCGCGTGGCTCTATCGATCACCTGAACCAATTGCGGCGTCACCACCCCACCGGTGATTTCACCGAGGCGATAAAGCAATGCTTGCAGCGTGTAGTTGCCCTTTGGCACTGTGCCGATTCGGGTGCCATTTCGAAGTGGTTGGCCGCCCGTGCCGGGAATCAGGTTGATGCCGGTGACACCGAAGTAATTGGACGGCCGAAAGTCGACACCCAACGAGTCGGTTAGACCCGCGATAGGGCCGGGTTGCAGATCAGCCTTGAGTCGAACACCGCCACTGGGCTGGCTTGAGACGGCAGTGACCTCCCCCACCTTGACCCCGTGCATCGTCATCGCGGTGCCCGTGGTGACACCCTCGCCTAGATACGGCAGGTCCATAACGATGGAAATGCGGTCAGCCCCGCGACCACCGAATGGGTTGATGACAATCAGCCCCCACGCCCCGACCAAGCACAACGCGAGGACCACACCGATGATGGTCAGCCGACGCGCCTCGGCTTCCGCCGACATCCGGAATAACAACGTTGCTCACCTAGCCCTTGAACTCGAAACTTGGCGTCCAACCCCAGATCATGACGGTCGTCATGATGTCCAGGACCATGATCACGACAAGGCTTGCACGGATAGCGCGCCCAGAAGCCTGACCGACACCAACAGGGCCGCCCGACGCGAAATAGCCGTAGTAGCAATGAATCAACGTAGCGGCGGTGCAGTAAACTACGGCCTTAAGCAGGGAATATCCGATATCCGTCGGCGAGAGGAACTGAACAAAGTAGTGATCGTATGTTCCGCCTGGCTGGTGGTACGACAGGCCAATCACAGCGTAGGACGTAAAGAAAGCCACTATCAGCTCGAGCAGAAACCCCGGCACCACACACAGCATTCCGCCAACGAGGCGAGTACCCACGACGAACGGTATTGCTCGGAGCCCCATTGCCTCGGTAGCGTCGATCTCTTCGGCGATCCGCATGGAGCCGATCTCGGCAGTCATCCGACAGCCAGCCTGAGACGCGAATGCGACTCCGGTCACCAACGGTGCCATTTCACGAACGTTTCCCCATCCACCAATGATTCCGGACAGCGCTCCCAGCCCAATCAGATCGAGGGTCGCATAGGCCTCGATAGCGACCATGGCGCCGATCGTGACGCCTAAGATCGTCAAGACACTGATCACGCCACCGTCGACGACGAGTGATCCCCCGCCCCCACGCCAGACTATTCATCACCCTCAGAGTTTCTCGCCCGTACCGGCGGACGGTTACCGGCAATAACCACAGGGTCTGTGCAATAAAACGCCGCCCACTGACCGGCAGTGGTGAACGGCTTTTTGGAGAGGTGCGATCGGTATCAGGCGCAGGTTGAGATACTTTGATGGTG
>PPEA01000253.1 GCA_002967005.1 Mycobacterium talmoniae | reverse complement strand
CGTCGTCCCAAGGGCCCGCCGTCCGGGTCGGGGCCGACGGACCGGGCCGGGATCGTCGAGGCCATCGCGGTGGCCCGCGAGCTCGCCGACGGCCCGCTGATCGCCGGCGGCCACTCCTACGGCGGCCGGCAAACCTCGATGGTGGTGGCCGCCGGCGATGCGGCCCTCGACGTGTTGACGCTGTTCTCCTATCCGGTGCACCCGCCGGGGAAACCGGAGCGGATGCGCACCGAGCACCTGCCCGACATCGCGGCGCCCACGGTGTTCACCCACGGCAGCTCCGACCCGTTCGGCACCCTGGACGAGGTGCGCGCCGCCGCCGCACTGATCCCGGCGCCGACCGCGGTCGTCGAAATCATCGGCGCCCGCCACGACCTGGGCTCCAAACGGCTGAATGTGGCGGCGCTGGCGGTGGACGCGGCGGTGCGGCTGCTGCCCGCTGACCGCGGTTAGACCCGTCCGCGGCGCCGCACGATTTCGGCGGCGATGTCGGCGACCTTGATGTTGGTGTCCTGGGAGGTGCGGCGCAGCAGGTCGAAGGCCTCGGCTTCGGTGATGTCGTTGAGCACCATCATCATCCCGATGGCCTTGCCGATCTCGCGGTTGCTGGCCAGCCCGCGCTGCAGGCTGGCCGCCTCCTCCCCGCGGGCCGCGGCGTTGATGGCCACCGTGGCGAACGCCGCCAGGATGATGGCGCGTTCGGCCGAGGCCTTGTCGAACACGTTGGGGGCGTCGGCGAACAGGTTCAGCGCACCGACCTTGCGGCCGTCGACCAGCAGCCGGAACCCCATCGCGCCGCGCACCGGGGTTTCGGCGACCACGCGGGCCGCCAGCGCGGGCCACTGGCTGTGCACGGTCAGATCGGTGTCGATCTGGGCGGAATCCTCTTCGATGGCATCCAGGCACGGCCCGTCGCCGACCGCCAGCTCCAGTTTGTCGATGGTGCGGGCCACCGCATCGCTGGCGGCCGCCGTCGCATAGCCCTCGCCGCGGCGCAGCAGCAGGCTGGCGTGCTGGCAGCCCGGCACCATCAAGGTCGCCGCCACGCAGATCGCGGCATAGACCTCGGTCAGGTCCGAGCCCTGGTAGACGATCTCGGCCAGCGCGGTGAACACCGTCGCGGGGTCGACCGGTGTCGCCGAGTCGTCGAGGTCACCGGTCATAGTCGTCATCGGGCAGGGGCGCGCTGCGATGCTGCTCGAACAGATCGGCGGCGTCGGCTTCGGCGTCGACCGAGAAACTCTCGTCGCGCGCGTCGTCGGGGTCGGTGACCGGCGCCGACTGGGCGGCCAGGTCAGCGTCGTTGGCTTCCGGAACCGGTCCGGTCATGGGGGGTGCCTTCCGTCGGCCGTTGTCGGGGACTATCTACTAGTGTGCACGGGCGCGGTCAGCGTCGACGAGGTTCATGCCTACTCCGAAGTAAGGTACGGTCGGGTTTATGAGCGCGGGGCATCTCGACGTGGTCATTGTGGGCGCCGGCTTCGGCGGCATGGGCGCGGCGATCCAGCTCAAAAAGCTGGGCTACGACAACATCGTCCTGCTGGAACGCGAGAACGACCTCGGCGGCACCTGGCACGTCAACCGCTACCCCGGGCTGGCCGTCGACATCCCGTCGACCACCTACTCCTACTGGTTCGAGCCCAACCCGTACTGGTCGCGGCTGTTCGCCACCGGCCCGGAGCTCAAGCGCTACGCCGAGCACGTCGCCGACAAATACGACGTGCGCCGCCACATGCGGTTCAACACCGTGGTGCAGGGCGCCCGCTGGGACGAGGAAGCCCAGCGGTGGCGGGTGGCGCTGGCCGGCGGGGAAACCCTGACCACCCGGTTCCTGATCACCGCCACCGGATTCTTGTCCCAGCCGCACACCCCGGACATCCCCGGCATCGCCAGCTTCGACGGTCGGGTCATCCACACCACCGACTGGGACGACAGCTACGACTTCGCCGGGCGTCGAGTCGGGCTGATCGGCACCGGCGCCACCGCCGTGCAGCTGATTCCGGAGCTGGCCAAAACGGTCGGCGACTTGACGGTGTACCAGCGCACCGCGATCTGGGTGGCGCCCAAGCTGGACTTCGGGTTCTCCCCCGCCGTGCAACGGCTGTTCGCCCGGGTGCCGGCGGCCCAGCGGGCGGTCCGGTTCGTCACCGACTACCTGCTGGAGTTCATGACGTTCACCGGCGTGCTGAACTACCCCTACTTCCGCCGGCTGTCGGTGGCGGCGATGGATCTGTGCAAGATCCACCGGTTTATCTCGGTGCGCGACAAGGACTTGCGGGCCAAGCTGACCCCCAGCTACGACATCGGCTGTAAACGCCCCAGCTGGTCCAACGACTACTACCGCAGCTTCACCAAACCGCATGTGCACCTGGAAGCCGGCGGCATCGAGCGCATCGAGCCCGACGGCATCGTCACCGCCGACGGCCGCAAAACCGCCATCGACACCTTGGTACTGGCCACCGGTTTCGACCTGTGGGAGGCGAACTTCCCGGCCATCGAGATCGTCGGGCGCAACGGCCGCAACCTGGGAAAGTGGTGGCGGGAGAACCGGTTCCAGGCCTATCAGGGCGTGTCGATTCCGTACTTCCCGAATTATTTGAGCCTGGCCAGCCCGTACGCGTTCTGCGGATTGTCCTTCTTCAACACCATGGAATACCAGATGCGGCACATGGACCGGCTGTTCGGCGAGGTGCAGCGCCGCGGCGCCACGACTTTCGAGGTCACCGAGCAAGCCAACGCCCGATTCCTGGATCGCATGACCGAGCGGCTGGACCGCTCGGTGTTCTACGCCGGCGACTGCGCGACGTCGCGGTCCTACTACTTCAACCACAGCGGGGAGGCGTCGCTGCTGCGGCCCACCTCGGTGCGCAACGCGGTGCGGGACGGGTCCAATTTCCCGTTGGACGACTACGCCATCGCCTAAGACGCCCCGAACAGCGTCACATCCATCAACCGGCGCACGCAGGCCTGCGGGTAGGCGGATCCCTCGGCATCGGCGTCGGCCGCCAGCCGGTCGTAGTGCACCAGCCGGCCCAAGTCGACCACCAGGGCCATCGCGGCGTGCACCAAAAACCGCGCCTGGGTTGCGGTGACGTCGGAGCGCACCGCGGTCAGCAGCTGAACCCAGGAGTCGATGGTGGAGCGCTGCACGTTGCGCAGCAGCGCCTGGTCGACCGCCGGCAGGTTGACCCGTTCGGTGTAGTAGATCGACGCCAGCTCCGGGTTGGCGAACGACGTCGCGACATAGGCGTCGACCACCTCGGTGAGCGCCTGCCGCGGGTCGCGTTGGGTGGCCAGCACCCCGGACAGTTCCCCGGAGATCCGGTCGGCGGCCCGCCGCAACCCGGTCACCAGGATCTCGGACTTGCCGGAGAAGTAGCGGTAGATCCCCGAAACCGGGATCTCGGCGGCCGCGGCGATCTGCGCCATGCTGGTTTCCGGGTAGCCCTGATCGCTGAACAACACCATCGCCGCGTGCAGCACCGCCTCGTAGACACCGGCCTCCGCGGCGAAGATCCGCCAGGCCGCCGGGCGCGGCGCCACCTCGCGC
>PPEA01000252.1 GCA_002967005.1 Mycobacterium talmoniae | reverse complement strand
CGGGCTGCGGGCCGGGCTGGGTGACGTGGCTGATCGGCGCCGCCGCGCGCAGCGAGGCGTGACCGCCGCGCGGCCCTAGCGTGTGGCCGCGAGCGTGCGCAGAACGGGAATTTCCCCGGTGTGTCGGCCGGGGACACGCACGCTCGCGGAAAAAGGGGGCTAGTGCCCGCGGGCTACCCAGTCGTCGTAGTGCACGATCTCGTCGCCGATTTTGGTGGTGTCGCCGTGGCCGGTGTAGACGACGGTGTCGGCCGGCAGCTTGCCCAGCCGTTCGGAGATCGACGCCAGGATCGTCGGGAAATCCGAATACGAGCGCCCGGTGGCACCGGGCCCGCCCTGGAACAGGGTGTCGCCGCTGAACACCGCGCCCAGGTCGGGGGCATACCAGCACACCGATCCGGGGGAGTGCCCCGGCGTGTGCAGCGCCTGCAGTTGCAGGCCGCCGATCCTCAGCGTGTCGCCGTCGTCGACGGCCCGAAAGTCCTTGTCCGGATGTGTCATCCGCCACAGCACGTCGTCACCCGGATGCAGCAGCACCGGCGCGTCCAGTTGGGCGCCGAGCTGTGGGGCCACCGTGACGTGGTCGTTGTGGCCGTGGGTGCACACCACCGCCACCACATTGCGTCCGCGTACCGCCGCCACGATCGGGGCCGCGTCGTGGGCGGCGTCGAACACCACCACATCGGAGTCGTCGCCGACGACCCAGATGTTGTTGTCGACTTCCCAACTGCCGCCGTCGAGTTCGAAGGTGCCGTGGGTGACTACCCGTTCGATCGCGGCCATTACAGCACCACCACCGAGCGCAGCACCGCACCGCCGTGCATCTTGTGGAAGGCGTCCTCGATCGCGTCGAGCCCGATGCGTTCGGTGACGAACTTCTCCAGCGGCAGCCGGCCTTGCAGATACAGGCTGATCAGGGTGGGGAAGTCGCGTTCGGGCAGGCAGTCGCCGTACCACGACGACTTCAGCGACCCACCGCGGGAGAAGAAGTCGATCAGCGGCATGTCCAGCCGCATGTCGGGGGTGGGCACCCCGACCAGCACCACGGTGCCGGCCAGATCCCGGGCGTAAAACGCCTGCTTCCAGGTTTCCGGGCGGCCGACCGCGTCGATCACCACATCGGCGCCGAACCCGTCGGTGAGATCTTGGATGGTCTCGACGGGGTCGAGGTCGCGGGCGTTGATGGTGTGGGTGGCGCCAAAGTCGCGGGCCCAGTTCAGTTTCGTGTTGTCGGTGTCGACGGCGATGATCCGTTTGGCGCCGACCAGCGCCGCGCCGGCGATCGCGGCGTCTCCGACGCCGCCGCAGCCGATCACCGCCACGGTGTCATCCCGGGTGACCCCGCCGGTGTTGATCGCCGCGCCCAGGCCGGCCATCACCCGCAGCCCAGCAGCCCGGCGACGGCCGGGTCGGCGTCCGGGTCGACCTTGGTGCACTGGCCCTCGTGCACCAGCGTCTTGTCAGCGAACGCGCCGATGCCCAGCGCCGGGGTCAGCGCGGTGCCGTCGGTCAGCGTCATCGGCACAGAGGCGTTGAAGGTGTCGAAGCAGTACTGTGGCCGGCCGCGTTTGCAGGCCCGGCACTGCCCGCACACCGCGCGCCAGTTCAGCACCACGAAATCACCGGGCGCCACGGCGGTGACCGCCGACCCCACCGTTTCGACGGTGCCGGCGGCCTCATGGCCGAGCAGGAACGGGTATTCGTCGTTGATGCCGCCCTCGCGGTAGGTCAGGTCGGTGTGGCACACCCCGCAGGCGGTCACCTTGACCACCACGTCGTTGGGGCCGGGATCGGGGATGATGATGTCCACCAGTTCGACCGGGTCGCCTTTTTTCCGGGAAATCACACCGCGCACTGTCTGACTCATGGGTTACAACCTAGCGCTTGCTTGGCACGTGCGGGCGTTAGGCTGCACCGCAATGGCTCCTATGGCGCGGAGGCCCCGATGAGACCGCGGCGGCCGCTGCCGAGGCTGCTGGAAACGGTGCTGGTGGTGACGGTCATCGCCGGATGCGGTGCGCCCACCCCGCCCAGCCCGGCGCCGTTGAGCCCGTCGGCCGCGTGGACCGAGGACCCCGTCACGTTC
>PPEA01000251.1 GCA_002967005.1 Mycobacterium talmoniae | reverse complement strand
CGCCGGCTGCTGCCGATGGCCAACGTGCGCGGCGTCGGCAAGGCGCAGCTGCCGCTCAACGACGCGATGCCGCGCATCGAGGTCGACCCGGACACCTTCACGGTGCGCATCGACGGGGAGGTGTGGCCGGAGCAGCCGGCCACCGAATTGCCGATGGCGCAACGCTACTTCCTGTTCTGATGAGTGCCCTCACGGTTCGCCGAACGTGCGCCCACGGCGGGTTTCGCCCGATTTGCCGCCGTGGGCGCACGTTCGGCGTCGGGGGACGCCATGACCAACCTGACCACCCTGCTGACGTTGGCCGACTCCCGGCTGCCCACCGGCGGCCACGTGCACTCCGGCGGCCTGGAAGAGGCGGTCACCAGCGGCTGGTGACCGACCTGGCCACCCTGGAAGCGTTCTTAGTGCGGCGCATCCGCAGCCACGGCCTGGTCACCGCGTCGCTCGCGGCGCCGTGCACCGCGGCGATCTCGGCGGGCAGCCGGCAGGCGTATTCGCCGTCGGCGTAGGCGGTGATGCCCGGCGAGTCCACCGTCACCGTGCGCGCCCGGGCGGTGGTCACCTCGTCCAGCTCGACGTGGGTGCCCTTGAACACGGTGGGGAACAGCCGGATCAGCTTGGTGCGCGATGCCGAATGCACCATGGTGATGTCGAGTTGCCCGTCGGCGTGGTCGGCGTGCGGGCAGATCAGCATCCCGCCGCCGTAGCTGCGGGTGTTGCCGAACGCGGCCAGGGTGAGGTCGGTGACGATCTCGTCGTGCCCGTCGAGCACCAGCCGAAACGGCAGCAGCCGCAGCTGCGACAGCTCGGCCAGGATCGCCAGGTTGTAGCGCATCCGCCCCCGCGGCCACCGCATCCGGTTGGTGCGGTCGCTGACCAGGGAGTCGAATCCGGTCGCGACCACGGTGCCGAACCATTTTTCGGTGCCGTCGGCGGCCCGGATCCGGCCCAGGTCCACCGTTTCGGTCCACCCGTCGGCGACGATATCGGCGGCGGTGACCGGATCGCCGGTGGGCAGCCCGAATTCGCGGGCGTGGTCGTTGCCGGTGCCGGCCGCGACGATGCCCAGCGGAACGTCGGTGCCCGCCAACGCCTGCAGCGCCTCGGAGATCACCCCGTCGCCGCCGGCCACCACCACGGCGTCGGTGCCCTGGTCGAGTTCGGCGTCCAGCAGCCGACGGGCGTGTTGCGCGTCGGCGCCGACGATTTCGACGGTGTCGACGCCGCGGCACTGCAATTGGGCGATCGCGGCCTGCGCGGCGTGCGGGGCGTTGCCGTGCCCGGACGCCGGGTTGGTCAGCACGGTGACCCGGCCGATCTCGCGGTGGTTCACGGGATTAGCTTGCCGGGGTTGAGGATTCCGGCCGGATCCAGTGTCGCCTTGACCGCGCGGAGCACCTGCACCCCCAGGTCGCCGATTTCGGCGCCCATCCAGGGCCGGTGGTCGACGCCGACCGCGTGGTGGTGGGTGATGGTGCCGCCGGCGGCCATGATCGCCTCCGACGCCGCGGTTTTGGCGGCGCGCCACTGCTCGATCGGGTTGCCCCGCTGCCCGGCGACGACGGTGAAGTACAGCGACGCGCCGGTCGGGTAGACGTGCGAAATGTGGCACAGCACCAGCGCCGGGGTGCCCGATGCGCCCAGCGCGGCGGTCAGCGCCTCGGTGACCGCGGCCTTGAGCGCGGCCACGTTGGCCCAGTCGGTGGCGGTCTCCAGCGTCTCGCACAGCGCGCCGGCGGCCAGCAGCGAATCCCGCAGGTAGGGCGCGGAAAATCGGCCGTGCTCCCAGGCCCGGGCCGGGTCTTCGCCCAGCGAGGTGCCGCCGTGGGCGGCCAGCACCGCCCGGGTCTCGGCGTGCCGGGCATCGGCGTGCGCGGCGGTGCCCTCGAACACCGTGATCGCCAGGCAGCCGCCGGTGATCTGCTGTTCGCCGATCGCGGCGGTGGTGGCCAGGTTCACGCCGGTCTCGGCCTCATCGGAGAGCCGAATCACCGTGGGGCCGGTGCCGGTCTGGGTGACCGCGCGCAGCGCCGCGGCGCCGGTGCCGAAATCCGGGAACGACCACGCCTCATAGCGGGTGGCCTCCGGGACCGGATGCACCCGCAGCCGCACCCGGGTGATGACGCCGAACACC
>PPEA01000250.1 GCA_002967005.1 Mycobacterium talmoniae | reverse complement strand
AGCGTGCGCGCCGGCGACCCGCGCCGGCTGGCCGCGATGTGCCTGCTGATCACCCAGTCCACCATCCAGTCGGCCCAGATCGTCGCCCCGATCCTCGACGACGACGCGCTGGCCGCCGAGCTGCGCTACGCGTTGAACGGATACCTGTCCTGATGTCGGATGCCAACGCGCTCAACGCCACCCGCCGCACCGTCGAACTGATGGCGCTGGCCGACGGCGATCCGGTGGACGTGGTGGTGATCGGCGGCGGCATCACCGGCGCCGGGGTGGCGCTGGACGCGGTGACCCGCGGCCTGCGGGTGGTGTTGGTGGAAAAACACGATCTGGCGTTCGGCACCAGCCGGTGGAGTTCGAAGCTGGTGCACGGCGGCCTGCGGTACCTGGCCACCGGCAACGTCGGCATCGCCCGGCGCAGCGCCGTCGAACGCGGCATCCTGATGACCCGCAACGCCCCGCACCTGGTCCGCGCGATGCCGCAACTGGTGCCGCTGCTGGACTCGATGGGCCGCGGGCAGCGGGCCCTGGTGCGCGCCGGGTTCGTCGCCGGCGACGTGCTGCGCCGGCTGGCCGGCACACCCAGCGCCATCCTGCCCGGCTCGCCGCCGGATCCCGCCGGCGCGGTGCTGGACCTGGCGCCCACCGTCCGCCGCGACGGCCTCGACGGCGGGCTGCTGGCCTACGACGGCCAACTGATCGACGACGCCCGGCTGGTCACCGCGGTCGCGCGGACCGCGGCCTCCTACGGCGCCCGGATTTTGACCTACGCGGCGGCCTCGCGGGTCACCGGCACGTCGGTGCGGCTGACCGACCAGCGGTCCGGGGAGTCCTTCGACGTGTCGCGCGCGCGGTGATCAACGCGACCGGGGTGTGGGCCGGCGAGATCGACCCGGCGCTGACGCTGCGGCCCAGCCGGGGCACCCATCTGGTGTTCGCCGCCGAGGCGTTCGGCAATCCCACCGCGGCGCTGACCGTGCCGATTCCCGGGGAACTCAACCGGTTCGTGTTCGCCATGCCCGAGCAGCTCGGCCGGGTGTACCTGGGGCTCACCGACGAAGAGGCGCCCGGCCCGATTCCCGATGTGCCGCAACCGTCGTCGTCCGAGACCGCGTTCCTGCTGGACACGGTGAACACCGCGTTGGGCACCGCGCTGGGCGCGGCCGACGTCATCGGGTCCTACGCGGGGCTGCGGCCGCTGATCGACACCGGGCAGGGCCGCACCGCCGACGTGTCCCGCGAGCACGCCGTGGTCGAGTCGGAGTCGGGGGTGCTCAGCGTGATCGGCGGCAAGCTCACCGAATACCGGTACATGGCCGAGGATGTGCTGGACCGGGCGGTCGCGGCGCGGGGGTTGCGCGCGGGCGGCTGCCGCACCCGCGACCTGCCGCTGGTGGGTGCGCTGTCCAATCCGGGCACCGCCACCCCGCCTGACGACCGGTCTGCCCGCGTCGTTGGTGGCACGCTACGGCGCGGAGGCCGGCAATGTGGTGGCCACGGCCACCTGTGAGCGGCCCGGCGACCCGGTGGCCGACGGGATCGACGTGATCCGGGCCGAGTTCGAGTACGCGGTCACCCACGAGGGCGCGCTGGGCGTCGACGACATCCTGGATCGGCGGACCCGGATCGGGCTGGTGCCCGCCGACCGCGAGCGGGTGGTGGCGGTGGCGCAGGAGTTCGTGGCGTCCGGTTGCTGACGGGCCGGGTTCACAGATACCGCCGGACCCGGCCGCAGTACTCGGTGTACTCCCGGCCGTAGTGCTGCCGCAGGAACGCTTCCTCCCGCAACACCTGGCGATTGAACAGCCAAAATCCGGCGATCAGGTAGAGCAGCAGAATCCAGCTGGGGAACACCAGGAATTGGCCGAGCAGCACCAGCGCGAAACCGACGTAGATGGGGTTGCGGCTGACCGCGAACACGCCGGTCGTTACGAGCTTGTCGGGGTGCTCGACGTCAATGCCGACGCGGAAGCTCGTGCCGAAGGAAACCAGGCTGAGCACCACGAACAGCAGGCCGCCGGCGCACAGCGCGACCCCGAGCCAGCCGATGGCATCCGAGTGGAAAAACCGCGGGGCGGCGACCAGCGGCCAACCGAAGGCGGCGGCGAAAACGACATAGAAGTACACCAGCGCGAACGGGGGGAGCAAGAAGTCCTTCTTGTCGATGTTCCCGAAGTGCAGTGCCGTTATCCCGCGGCGGCGCAGCATGATCAGTCGGGTGATCACCAAGCCGAGGAACAGCACGATCGTCAGCGCGGCGAGATATCCAGCCATCGCAACCCTCCAGCTCGGAACCGGGTCGGGACGCCCGCCCCGGTCGGTTATTCATCGAACGGTGAAATCATCACAGAATGAATAATTTCTCCGTCGGCGCCGGTTGTCAAGGCCGTCGCGCACGGCGCGACGTGCGGTCACCGCGATTAGCGCGGGTCGAGTACATTAAGCCGGAACCGGACAGTATCGCTCAGGATGGATCGGACGCATGCCAGCTCGCCGCAGTCCGCGCACCCCGCGGCCGGGACGCCTCGATCGGACCCTGGATGTGGGCATCCTCGACGCGGCACTGGCCGGGGTGGCCGAACTGGGCTATGACCGGCTGAGCATGGACGACATCGCCGCGCGCGCCGGGGTCGGTAAGGCCGCGATCTATCGCCGCTGGCCGTCGAAGGCGGTGGTGGTGGCCGACGCGATCGCGCACTGGCGGCGACGGCAGGGCTCGGTGGAACCGCCCAACACCGGCAGCCTGCGCGGCGACATCGAGGCGCTGGTCGCGGCGGTCCCCGAGTTCGATGACGCTGGACTGGGCACGATTCGGGTCATTGTCGGGGTGGCGACCGCGGCGATGCACGATCCGGTGCTGGCGGCGGCCCTGGATGATCTGGTGCTCGACCCGCCACGCCATGTGGTTCGGGCGCTACTCGACCACGCGCTGGCCCGCGGCGAAATCCCGGCCGGCCGCGACCTGAGCCTGATCCCCGACGTCGCCTTGGGTCTCAATGTGCTGCGGGTGATGACCGGTCGGCCGGTCGACCGGGTCTTCGTCCGGCGCGTGCTGGAAGACGTGCTGTTACCGCTCGCCGGCAGCCCGACGACCTAGCGGTTGCGCGGCGCATCCCGGCGTGCCACATTGGTCTAGACGGAACTAGTTAGTTCCGCCTAGGGCGGAGGTGGCGATGACTGACAAGCGGGTTCCGGCGCTCATCGTCGGCGCGGGCGCGGCCGGGCTGACGGTGTCCGCCCTGCTGGCCCAACACGGCGTCGGTTCGGTGCTGGTCGAAAAGCGGCGCGAGGTGTTCATCTACCCGAAGGCCCGCAACCTGAGCTTTCGCAGCCTGGAAATCCTGCGCGGGCTGGGGCTCAGCGACGAGGTGCACGCCGTCGCCGGCCGGATTTCGGACATGCTGACCAAGCCGACGCTGACCAGCACCGAACAGCGGCAGGCCTTCGACGTCGACGCGATCTTCTCGCCGTTCGACGGGCTGAGCCCCGAACCGTCCGGGCAGTACTGCCCGCAGAGCGCATTCGAGCCCATGCTGCTGGCGCAGGTTCGCCGGGGCGGCAGCGAGGTGCGCTACGGCACCGAGTTGTGCTCGTTCGAGCAGGACGACGCCGGCGTCACCGCCGTCGTGCGCGACCGGGATTCGGGCGCGGCCGAGACCGTGCGCGCCGACTATCTGGTCGCCGCCGACGGGGTGCACAGCCCGGTCCGCGACGCGTTGGGCGTCACGACCGCCGGCTTCGGGGCCCTGCCGATCTACGTCGTCTTCATCTACTTTCGGGCACCGTGGCGGCAATTCGTGCCCCGCCTCGGCGACGGTGACGCCGTGCAGATCAAGAACGCCGCGGTGGACGGCATCATGCTGCCGGTGCGTGACGACTTCGGCATGTTCGCCACCACCTACTTTCCCGGCCGGGGGGAGACCGCGGCGCAATTCACCGCCGACCGCTGCCGCGATCTCATCACCGCGGCGGTCGGGGAGCCCATCGACGTCGAGGTCGTCGACGTCGCGACCTGGCAGCCCTACGAGCGGGTGGCCGACGAATTCCGCTGCGGCCGCGTCTTTCTGGTCGGCGACGCGGCGCACGCCATGCCGCCGTTCAAGGCCGGGGGAGCCAACTGCGCGATCCAGAGCGCCCACAACCTGGCCTGGAAACTGGCGGCGGTGCTGACCGGGACGGCCGACCCGTCGCTGCTGGCCACCTACCACGCCGAGCGGCACCCGGTCGGGCGGTTCAGTGCGCGCCAATCGCTGACCGGGCCGTCGCTGCATTTACTGCGGCTCGAGGAGGTGGGGCCGGGATTGCCGCCGGACGAGGAGGCGCCGATGTTCGCCCTGCTGGCCGGCTACCAATACCGCTCGGCGGCGGTGGTTTCCGACGCACCCGGGCCGGCGGATCCCGACACGGTGTCGCTGGTGGAGGAGCTGCGCGGCCAGCCCGG
>PPEA01000025.1 GCA_002967005.1 Mycobacterium talmoniae | reverse complement strand
CCCGGACCGCGCGGCACCGAGCCGGTCTATGTGGGCCGCACCACCACCGTGCAGATCGCGGTCCGTCGACCCGCCGACGCCCCGGTCACCGCGGCGCCACCGGATAGCGACGCCGCCAAACCCGGCCTGGGATATCGCCCGGCCACCGTGGAACAGCCCTTCGCGCAGAACATCTCCGCGGTGCTGATCTCGCCGCCGCGGGCGCCGGTCGATACCCAATGGTCACCGCCGACCGCGATCGTCCCGCCGGGTCAGCCGCCCAACATCATCAGCCGCGCGCAGTGGGGCGCCGATGAGGCGATGCGCTGCGGCAACACCGAATACGACGCCGGGGTGCGCGCCGCGGTGGTGCACCACACCGCCGAAAGCAACGATTACGCGCCGCAGGACTCGGCCGGGATCGTGCAGTCCATCTACGCGTATCACACCCGCACCCTGGTCTGGTGCGACATCGCCTACAACGCCCTGGTCGACAAGTACGGCCAGGTCTTCGAGGGCCGCGCCGGGGGGATGAACAAACCGGTGGTGGGCTCGCATACCGGCGGCTTCAACCGGGACACCTGGGGCGTGGCGATGATCGGCAACTTTGAAAATGAGCCGCCGACGCCGATTCAACTGCGGACCGTCGGCCGACTGCTGGGCTGGCGGCTGGGCCTGGCCGGGGTCGATCCGCTGGGCACCGCGACGCTGGTCTCGGCGGGCGGCGCCAACACCCACTTCCCGCGCGGCGCAACCCCGACGCTGCCGGCGATCTTCACCCACCGCGACGTCGGCAACACCGAATGCCCGGGCAACGGCCGGGTATGCGGCGATGGACGAGATCCGGGCCACCGCGGCGCGGTTCAACACCCCGCCCGGACCCGAAGAGCTGGCCGAGGCGCTGCAGGGCGGCGCGATCGGCGGCCGGTGGCAGGAAATGGGCGGCATGAACAGCGCGCTGGGGGCGCCCACCTCACCCGAGGCCGGGGGAGAAGGGGTGGCGCGCTACGCCACCTTCGAGCGCGGCGCGGTGTACTGGTCGCCGGACACCGGGGCCCAGCCGCTGACCGGGGCGATCTACGACGCCTGGGCGTCGCTGGGTTACGAGCGCGGCGCGCTGGGGTTGCCGACCAGCGGCGAGATCCAGGAGCCGCTGTGGATCGGGCAGAACTTCCAGCACGGCACGTTGAACTTCGACCGGCTCAACGGCACCGTCACCCGGGTCATCGACGGCGTCGCCGAAGAACTGCCGCCGCCGTCCCCGGACGGACCGCCGGTCCAGGTGGAACGCTTCTCCCCGGTCGCCTGACCCGCTACAGCCACCAGCGTTCCAGCACCGGGGCCAGGCCGTCGTCGGTGTTGGCGGCGGTGACCTCGTTGGCGGCGGCCAGCACGTCGGGATGCGCGTTGCCCATCGCCACCCCGTGACCGGCCCACCGCAGCATCGGCAGGTCGTTGGGCATATCCCCGAACGCCACCACCTCCTCGTCGGCGATGCCCCGCGGCCCGGCGATCTCCTGCACGCCGGTGGCCTTGCTGATGCCGGCCGGCACGATCTCGATCAGCCCGTTGTTGGTGGAGTAGGTGATGTCGCCGGCGCCTCCGACGTGCCCGGCCAGCGCGGCCGCCATCTCGGCGCTGGTGGCGCCGGCCTTGCGGATCAGCAGCTTGATCGCCGGCGCGGACAGCAGGTCGTCGACCGATACCTCGGTGTTGTCCGGGTTGAGCCAGGCGTGCTCGTAGCCCGGTGAGCTGACGAACTGCGGGTGGCCGCGTCGTGGGCGCTCTCGCCGATCCGCTCGACGGCCAGCTCGCCGCCGGGGACTCACCCGGCCGGCGATCTCCGCCAGCTCGCCCAACACCTCGGCGGACAGCGTGCGCGCCGAAACCACCCGATCGGTCGCCGGGTCATAGATGACGGCCCCGTTGGCGCACACCGCCATCGGCGCGAACCCCAGCGCGTCGACGACCGGGCGGATCCAGCGTGGCGGGCGCCCAGTGGCCAACAGGAACTGGGCACCGCCGGCGACGGCGGCGTGGACGGCGGCGCGGGTGCGGGGGCTGATCGACTCATCGTCGTCGAGCAGGGTGCCGTCCACGTCGCTGGCGATCAGCGCCGGCAACGTCATCGAGACGCTGTTCGTCGGCGCCACCGACCGCGCGCCGGCTCGGGGGCGAGGCCCTCGGCGCGCCGGCGGGCGCGTTCGGCGAGTTCGGCCTCCCGCATCGCCAGCGCCTCGGCCATGGTGGGGGCGCCGCCGCCGAGGCGGCGCGGCACCCAAAACGCCCCGGCCGGGTGCGGATACTCCTCCTGGGTTCGGTGCAGCATGGTGGTCATCGTGTCGTGCAGCGCGGCGGTGGTCCGCTCCACGGTGTCGTCGGCGCGCATCGGTTCGCCGAACTTCGCCACGATCGGGATTTTGTTCCGCCACAGCGATTTCGGGTGGTCCTTGGTCCAGATGCGGTGCGCGCCCCACACGATGCACGGGATGATCGGCACGTCGGCCGCCCGGGCCATCCGGGCGGTGCCGGTCTTGAACTCCTTGAGTTCGAAACTGCGGCTGATGGTGGCCTCGGGGTGCACCCCGACCAGCTCGCCCTCCTTGAGGCGTTGCACCGCAACGGCATAGGAGTCGGCCCCGGCCCGGCGGTCCACCGGGATCAGCCCGATGTGCCGGATCACGAAGTTGACCGGCGGTACTTCCTGCATCTCGGCCTTGATCATGAACCGCAGCCGCCGCCGGCGGTGCAGCGCGGCCAGCGACGCGGGCAGCCAGTCCACATAGCCGGTGTGGTTGACGGCGATCAGTGCGCCGCCGCGCTCGGGGATGTTCTCCAGACCGTGGTAGGTGATCGTGGTTCCGTTGGCCGCGACGATCGGCGGCACCACGATCTCCAGCGCACGCATTACGGGTTCTGCCATACCTCTACCTTTGCTGTCCGGCCCGCGCGGCGCGCTCGGCCAGTTCGGCCTCGTCGAGTCTCTTGGCCTCGGCCAGGGTGGGGGCGCTGCCGCCCAACCGCCGCGGCACCCAGTGCGCCCCGGCGGGGTGCGGATAGTCGCGCTGGACCCGGTCGAGCACCGAGCTCATCTCCTCGCGCAGCGCGGCACCCAGCTGTTCGACGTCGCCGGCCGGGGGCACCGCGGGACCGACCGCCACGCTGATCGGGATCTTGTTGCGGAACAAGCTGGTGCGGGGGTGGTCCTTGGTCCAGATCCGTTGGGCGCCCCAGACGATCAGCGGGACGATCGGGACCTGAGCCTCCAGCGCCATCCGGGCCGCGCCGGATTTGAAGTCCTTGAGCTCGAAGCTGCGGCTGATCGTCGACTCCGGGTACACCCCGATCACCTCGCCGGCGCGCAGCTGTTCGACGGCCGCCGCGTAGGCGCCGGCGCCGGCCCGGCGGTCCACCGGAATGGTTTTGGTGTGCTTGATCAGGAAATTGACCGAGCGCACCTGCTGCATCTCGGCTTTGATCATGAAGCGCATCCGGCGTCCGCGCCGATGCACGGCCAACGCGGCCGGCAGAAAGTCGATGTAGCTGGTGTGGTTGATCGCGATCACCGCGCCACCGGCCGGTGGGATGTGGTCCAGCCCGGAGTAGGTGATGGTGGTGCCGGAGGTTTTGACCAGCGTCTTAGCCGCGATTTCCAGGGCGCGAAAGACCGGTTCCATGGACCATTACTCCGCGGCACCCGCCGGGTTGGGCCGGTGGACGGCACGGGCAGCCCGGGCCGCGGCCTCCTCGGCGTCCATCC
>PPEA01000249.1 GCA_002967005.1 Mycobacterium talmoniae | reverse complement strand
CCGCGCCGCGCAGTCTCACCGAGCGTGAACACACGGCGAAGAATCGGCCGATGGCCGGTCGCTGGGTCCGGGTGGCGCAGCTGGTCGCGTTCGATGGCCAGCCCGTCGCGGTTGAGCTCACCCCAGCTGGTCACCGACCACACGTCGGCGGCCACGTCCCAGTCGGCGGCCAGCAGCTCGGCGGCCCGCAACGCCTCGGGCATCGCCACCCCGGAGGCCAACAGCTGGGCGGTGCTGGTGCGACGCTCGGACGCCGTGCGGTAGCGGTAGATGCCGCGCAGCAGCCCCTCCACGTCGAGGTTGTCCGGCTCGGCCGGCTGCACGTAGGGCTCGTTGTAGATGGTCAGGTAGAAGAACACGTTTTCCGGGTTCTCGCCGTACATCCGGGCCAGCCCGCTTTCGATGATGTGCGCGATCTCGTAGGCGAACGCCGGATCGTAGGTGACCACCGCCGGATTCGTGGACGCCAGCAGCAGCGAATGGCCGTCGGCGTGCTGCAGACCCTCCCCGGTCAAGGTGGTGCGCCCGGCGGTGGCGCCCAGCAAGAAGCCGCGGGCCATCTGGTCGCCGGCCGCCCACAGGCCGTCGCCGGTGCGCTGGAATCCGAACATCGAATAGAAGATGTAGAGCGGGATCATCGGCACGTTGTGGGTGGCATACGAGGTGCCCACCGCCGTGAAGCAGGCCGTCGACCCGGCCTCGTTGATGCCCTCGTGCAGGATCTGGCCGACTTCGCTTTCCTTGTAGGCCAGCATCAGTTCGGCGTCCACCGAGGTGTACAGCTGCCCGTTGCGGTTGTAGATCTTCAGCGACGGGAACCACGAGTCCATCCCGAAGGTGCGGGCCTCGTCGGGAATGATCGGTACCAGCCGCGGGCCGATTTCCTTGTCCCGCAACAGTTCCTTGAAGATCCGCACGGTGGCCATGGTGGTGGCCACCTCCTGGTGGCCCGAGCCCTTCTTCACCGCGGCGTAGGCGTCGCGGCCGGGCAGGGTCAGTGCCTTGGACTTGGTGCGACGCTCCGGCACGAAACCGCCCAGGGTGCGACGGCGGTCGAGCAGGTAGCGGATCTCCGGCGCGTCCGGGCCGGGGTGGTAGTACGGCGGCAGGTACGGGTCGTCGTCCAACTGCTTGTCGGAGACCGGGATTCGCATGGAATCCCGGAAGTCCTTGAGGTCTTGCAACCGGAACTTCTTCATCTGGTGGGTGGCGTTGCGGCCGGCGAAGTAGGAGCCCAGCCCGTAGCCCTTGATGGTCTTGGCCAGGATCACCGTCGGCTGACCCTTGTGCTCGATGGCCGCTCGGTAGGCCGCGTACAGCTTGCGGTAGTCGTGGCCGCCGCGCTTGAGGTTCCAGATCTGTTGATCGGACAGGTCGGCGACCAGCGCCTTGGTGCGCGGGTCGCGGCCGAAGAAGTGGTCGCGCACGTAGCCGCCGTCGTTGGCCTTATAGGTCTGGTAGTCCCCGTCGGGGGTGACGTTCATCAGGTTGACCAGCGCGCCGTCCTTGTCGGCGTGCAGCAGCGCATCCCACTCCCGGCCCCACACCACCTTGATGACGTTCCAGCCGGCACCGCGGAAGAACGATTCCAGCTCCTGGATGATCTTGCCGTTGCCGCGCACCGGGCCGTCCAGGCGCTGCAGGTTGCAGTTGATCACGAAGGTCAGGTTGTCCAGCGCGTCCAGCGCCGCGACGTGCGCCAGCCCGCGGCTTTCCGGCTCGTCCATCTCGCCGTCGCCCAGGAAACACCACACATGCTGATCGGAGGTGTCCTTGATGCCGCGGTCGTGCAGGTAGTGGTTGAACCGGGCCTGGTAGATGGCGTTCATCGGGCCCAGGCCCATCGACACCGTCGGGAACTCCCAGAAGTCGGGCATCAGCCGCGGGTGCGGGTAGGACGGCAGCCCGCCGCCGGGGTGGGAATGCTCCTGACGGAACCCGTCGAGCTGGTCGGCGGACAGCCGGCCCTCCAGAAAGGCCCGGGCGTAGATGCCGGGGGAGGCGTGGCCCTGGATGAACACTTGGTCGCCGCCGCCGGGATGCGATTTGCCGCGGAAGAAGTGGTTGAACCCGACCTCATACAGCGACGACGACGACGCGTAGGTCGAGATGTGGCCGCCCACGCCCACCCCGGGGCGCTGCGCGCGGTGCACCATGATGGCCGCGTTCCAGCGGATCCAGGCCCGGTACCGTCGTTCGACGTCCTCGTCGCCGGGGAACCACGGTTCCAGCTCGGTGGGGATGGTGTTGACGTAGTCGGTGGACGTCAACGCCGGGATCGCCACCCGCTGCTCGCCGGCGCGTTCCAGCAGCCGCAACATCAGGTAGCGGGCCCGCGCCGGACCCGACCGCTCCCGCAGTTCGTCGAAGGACTCCAGCCATTCGGCGGTTTCTTCGGGGTCGATGTCGGGCAGATACGAGGCGACGCCCTCGCGGATCACCCGAACCCGGTCGGATTCACTTGCGCTGCTTGAGTTTTTCGCCAGATCGTGGCGCTCGAACTCGGTGGTCAACTTCCGCTCCTTGGTAGGCGGTTCACTTGTCGGCAACGGCTTGTCGGCTTGTGGCCGAAGGAATGCTGTTGCTGTCTGACATCGTCCCCTATCGGCGCGATCGGCCGCGCCGCGGGGCCGCGCCCGCAGACAAAATTTGGCCCACCCGGCCGAACGGGGCCCGCTACCCGGTAACGTCTCAGCTTGTGCTGATCGGAGGGCGTACCGCAGTGCGAGGTGGATCGGGGGATTCCGCGTCTGGGTCACCAGTTCGGTTCCGGTGGTCGCGTCGGCGCGGCGCCCTGGCGCTCGGCTCGGTCGCGGCGCTGGCGATGGGCATCGTCGGCTGCACCAGCATCATCACCGGGACGGCGACGGTGGACACCTCGGCCGCCCCCGCGTATCGCACGTCGGTCTCCAAGTCGCTGTCGGCCTCGGCCGCGACATCCAGCAGCCGCGAGTCGCAGCGCCAGCAGTCGTTGACCACCCAGGCGATCAGCGGCGCCTGCGGGACGTTTCGGACCACCAGCGAGGACGCCGTCGCCGCGACGAACAACTGGGTCGACGCCTACAACAAGGGCGGGGACACCGGCGGCACGTCGGGGCCGGCGGTGGACGCGCTCAACCGCAGCGCCGACGCGGTCGCCGGTGCCATCACCGACGCGATGCCGCAGGGCATGCGCGACACGTTCAATTCCTACATCGCCGCGGCCCGGTCGGTGGCCGACGCGATCGCCACCCACGCGGCGATCTCGGTGTATAACTCGCGCAAAGATCAGCTGAACCAAATCAAAGGTCAGGGGTTCGAGCAATGCCGCCCGTTTCCTTGAGCCCGGGACGTGCGCGGGTTGTGCAACGATAATGCCGATCACACGATGTGTTGACGGTTGAAGGAGGAGGTCCCACGGTGGTGGCGGCGGATGACGCCCCGAACTACGCCCGCAAGCTGGGCATCGGCAAAGAGCAGGTCGTCCAGGAGTGGGGCTGGGACGAGGACACCGACGACGACATCCGCGCCGACGTCGAGGACGCCTGCGGCAGTGAGCTGCTCGACGAGGACACCGACGAGGTGGTCGACGTGGTGCTGCTGTGGTGGCGCGACGGCGACGGCGACCTGGTGGACACCCTGATGGACGCCATCGCGGCGCTGGCCGACGACGGGGTGATCTGGGTGTTGACCCCCAAGACCGGTCGGCCCGGGCACGTGCAGCCCGCCGAGATCGCCGAGGCGGCGCCCACCGCGGGCCTGATGCCCACGTCGTCGGTCAACCTCGGCGATTGGAGCGCCAGCCGACTGGTGCAGCCCAAGGCGCGGGCGGGCAAGCGCTGATGCTGACCGTCGGAACCGAGGCCCCCGACTTCACCCTGCGCGACCAGAATCAGCAGCCCGTCACGCTGTCGGACTACCGCGGCGACAAGAACGTGCTGGTGGTGTTCTTCCCGTTGGCGTTCACCGGGATCTGCCAGGGCGAGCTGGACCAGCTGCGGGATCACCTGCCCGACTACGAGAACGACGACAGCGTCGCGCTGGCGATTTCGGTGGGACCGCCCCCGACGCACAAGATCTGGGCGACCGAGAGCGGGTTTTTGTTCCCGGTGCTGTCGGATTTCTGGCCGCACGGCGCGGTCAGCCAGGCCTACGGGGTGTTCAACGACGACACCGGGTTCTCCAACCGCGGCACCTTCGTGATCGACCGGTCCGGGGTGATCCGGTTCGCCGAGATGAAGCAGCCCGGCGAGGCCCGCGACCAAAAGCTGTGGCTCAACGCCCTCGCCGCCCTGCAGGCGTGAGGGTCGCCTTATTGCGCGAGCGTGCGTGTCCCCGGCCGACACGCCGTGGGAAATCCCGTTTCTGCGCACGCTCGTCGCGGCCCGGCGACGGTTTGGGCGCTAGGCTCCCAGCCGGGTAGCCTGCCCCAGGCAGGGCGCGTAGCTCAGTGGTAGAGCTCTGGTTTTACACACCAGCGGTCGGCGGTTCGATACCGTCCGCGCCCACCAGTGTTATTGCAGCTCAGAGGCATTAACGGCACGCAGGCGACGCGGTGGTGCGGGCTCCGTGCCCACACCGTGCCCACAAGTTACAGATAACGCCGCATCAATGGCGTGACCTACAGCGTCGATATCCGAGTCGTACAGGTGCCCGTAGCGGTCCAAGGTGAGGCCCGCCGAGGCATGGCCCAACATGTTCTGCAACGCCTTGATGTTGGCGCCGGCCCGGATCGCCAGCGACGCGGCCGTGTGGCGAAGTTCGTGGATCTTGAAGTCGGTCGGCAGCCCGGCATCGGCCAGTGTGCGAGCCCACCAACGGCGGCGAACGTTACTGGCCCGCATCCACCCGCCGGCCGAATCGGGGAACACCAGATCATCGGCAGCGCCCGGCGTGAGCATCCTGGCGACGGTCGCCGGTAGCGCCACGGTGCGCTCCTTGCCGTTCTTCGGTGATCCGACGACCGCCTTGCCGGCGACGAACGTCACCGACCGACACACCCGCAGCCGCAGCCCGTCGGTATCCACATCGCGCCACCGAAGCTCCGCGGCCTCACCGAACCTCAACCCGGTGGTGCCCAGGACGTACACCAACGCCCTGTGCTCACCCGCGGCCAGGGCGGCACGGTGCAGCTCGGCGGCGCTCAGGTACCGCTGCTCGATCATCTTGACCGTGGGTAGTTCGATGCCCTCCACCACGTTCACCGCGAGCCGATTGTCAGCGACCGCGGCCGCGAGCACCTGGCGCAGCAACCCGGTTGCCTTGTGCACCGATGACGCCGCAGCGCCGCCGGCCACCAGATCGGCCACCAGGGCGCGGACCATCGGCCGGGTGATGTCACCGATCGCCACGTCGCGGAAGCGGGCCAGCGCCACGTCCAGGGTGACCTCGTAGCGCGCCCTGGTCGACGGCTTGAGATTGTGCTTGGCGTCCAGCCACTCGCGGGCCAGATCGCCGAACTTCACCCGACCATCAGCCGGTGCCACATACGCACCGCGGCGTTTGTCGACCTCGAGTTGCTCGGCGAACGCCTGGGCGTCGCGCTTCGTTCGGAACCCGCGCTTATCGGTCTGCCGGCGGTCCGGCGTGCGGTAGCGGACACGCCAACGTGTTGCCCCGCTTGCTGTTTCGTACCTACTGATCGTTGCCATTGCCAGGCTCAAGCAGACTGTTGAACCACTCTTCTTGCTGTCGCTCGTGATCGAACTGGATGCGGGCCATCTGCTGCATCCAGTCGGGTAGCGCCCTGGCCAGGAACGCAACCCGCGTCATGTTCACACCGCCGGCCTGCGCCGGCAGAGCGTCGCGAGCACTCAGCCACGCGAACAACGCAGCCGCCGGAAGGTCACCATCGAACCCGGTGATATCCACCAGCTCATCCGGGGCCGAAGCACGCGGCATCAACAGCGTGATCGGTGAAACACCAAGCGCCACAGCGAGAGCAACCAAATCGTCGGCGTCTACGCGGCGTTCGTAAGTCTCAAGTTTGCGTAGCCCGAGAGGCGGTATAGGGCGGCCGATGGACTTGAGGCGTTCCGCGAGTTCGGTGAACGGCAAGCCGTCACGTAGCCGCTTGATGTTGTCGGCCGCGGTGATCCCGGTAATGCCAAGTGGGTTCTTCTTCCGGGCCTGATCGTCTGCCGCCATGGCACCGAGCGTAAGCGATGGAAACCATCGTTTCAACTGTCGTCTTGACACTTCACAAGGCGGTGTGCATCATCATCGTTGTAAGGATTGAAACCATCGTTGCGGAGATGGAGGTGAGACAGGTGTCCGATTTACCCGAGGTGATGACGGCCAAGCAGTTGGCCGCGTTCCTGCACATCAGCGAAGCGTCGCTGGCCCAAGATCGCTACCTGCGGCGCGGGGTGCCGTTCGTGAAGGTCGGCAACAAGCGCGTTCGCTACATGCGTGAGGACGTTCTGAACTACCTGGCGGCCAACCGATCAGGCGGCGCTGCCTGATGAACCGCCCCCAGGAATCCCACGCCGACCTCGGCCTGGTCGACGACGACAACACTGAGGACTTACGCAAAACGGCCCCCGTTGACCCGGTGTTACCAGCACCGGCGGGGACCGCTGCGAACCAACCACTCACCAGAAAGAAGGTTCAACCGTGACTGTAGATCACAACGCAGACGTTGCACACCCCGACCAGCGCGCCGAGTGCCGCTATTGCACGGTGCCTACCGAGGACGGCGCCGATGTGTGCGCGTTCTGCCGGACTTACACCCCGCCCCCGACCAACGCCGAGGCCGACAGGCTGATTGCTAGCGCCTACAGCCATACGCAGGCGGCCGCCGACGACGCGGGCAACGCGCTCGACATCCTGCCCGAGGACGCGCCATTGCTGGCCGTCGTCGACCTGGTGACCGCGATCGCCCACATGAAGGCGGCCCGCAGGTGCCTCGACAAGGCCGGTGCAGGGTTCGGGGCCGCGCAGGTGGTGCGGCGATGAGCGCAGCCCGGCCGCTGACGTTGGTCAAAGACACCGGATCCAGCGGCAGCGAACCGCCACTGTTGGAGCGCTACCAGATATGGATGCAGGGCCGCGGGCTGTCGGCCCGCAGCATCGGCGACACAATGGGCACCCTACGGCGCCTTGAGCGCGTCGCCGGCCGGCCCGCTCACCTGGTGACCGCCTTGGCCGTCTCGCGGTTCCTGGGAGCCGAGAACCTCGGTCCGCGTGCCCGCTACACCTACTTCGGGCATCTGCGCGGGTTCTACCGCTGGCTTGCTGACAACGGGCACGGCCCGGACGCCATGGCCACCCTGCCGCGGCCCCGCATGCCCAGGTGCACGCCGAGGCCGATCACCACCGAGCAGCTTCAGGCACTGCTGGCGCTGCCACTGCGACGCAAGACCCGCGCCATGGTGATGTTGGCCGCGCTGGCCGGGCTGCGCGCTCACGAAATCGCCAAGGTGAAGGGCCAAGACGTCGACCGGGATGCCCGCACCCTGTACGTGATCGGCAAAGGCGGACACGGCGCGTCCATCCCGCTGCACCCGCAACTCGTCGAGGTCGCGCGGGCGATGCCGGCGCGCGGCTGGTGGTTCCCGGCGAACTCAACACGACCAGGCCAGCACATCCGTTCCAACTGCGTCGTCATGACGATCAGCGATGCCTGCAAACGTGCCGGCATCGCTGCCGGGACCGCGCACCGGCTGCGGCACTGGTATGGCACGCATCTTGTTGCGGCCGGCGCGGACCTGCGGACCGTCCAAACGTTGCTGCGGCACGAAAACCTCACCAGCACCGCCATTTACACCCAAGTCACCGATGAGCGCCGCATCGAGGCGATTAATCGGCTAGACCCGTTCGGCGACGGCATAACCGAGGCGAGCCGATGAGCGCGCCCAGCTCTCAGCAAGTCGCATGGTGGCCTGTGCACGAGTTCATCACGGCGTTGGTCGACCAGGCCAACAGCCTGCCGGCGGCCGGCACGCCGGCGTGGTGCGCGCTGGCCGACAGCGACCCACGGAAACTGCTGGCGCTGGCCGCAGCCGGCGAGCATCACGTACTGCGCATGGAGGTAGCGCAGACGGCTATGGCCGATGCCGGCGCTGCGATCAGCGCAGCCGAGAACTGGGCCACTGTCGCCCGCAGCCACCTACGCCGCGCTCATGCCGAACGCAGCGGCGCCTACATTCCCAGGAGGACAGCTTGACCGCCGTTGAGTTCTGGTCGTCCCGGCCGATCCTGGCCCACCTTCACCAGTTCGCCCAGGCCCGACGCCGCTGCCCCTGGGCGGTGCTCGGCGTGGCGATGGTCCGCGCCGCCGGCATCATCCCGCCGGCAACTGGCCTACCCCCGCACGTCGGCGGCCGGGCCAGCCTCAACCTGTTCGTGGCCCTGACCGGTCCATCCGGTGCGGGCAAGGGCACCAGCGAGTCGGCAGCCCGAGACGCCATCTTGTTCCGCTGGCACCACGGCGATCCTGTCGAGCTGCCGGAGTTCCCGATCGGCTCTGGTGAGGGCATCGCGCGCACCTTCATGCCGCCGGCCACCGGTAAGGGCAAAGACGAGACCGACGCCCAGGCCGAGCAGATCACCACCGCCATGTTCTCGGTTCCCGAGGTCGACACCGCGGCCGGCCTGTTCTCCCGGTCAGGGTCCACGCTGGAAAGCGAACTGCGCAAGGTGTTCTCCGGTGAACAACTCGGCTTCACCAACGCCCAGGCCCACACCCGCACGCGGGTACCGGCCCACAGCTACCGGTGCGGCCTGATCGTCGGTGTTCAGCCCGGCCGGGCCGGCGCCCTGCTCGACGGCGCTGACGGTGGCACCCCGCAACGGTTCGTGTGGCTGCCCGTGCTCGACGCGGACATGCCCGACGAACGCCCCGACGAACCCGCGCCGGTCACGATCACTCAGCCGCGGTTCTCCGGTGACCTCGTGGTGCCCGACGTTGCGCGCGACGCGATCGACGCTCACCAGCTCGCCATGCACCGCGGCACGGTCGACCCCCTCGACGGACACCGGCTGTTGGTCAGGCTCAAGGTCGCCGCCGCGCTGATGGTTCTCGACGGCCGCGACGAGGCCCCGACGATCAACGACGAGGACTGGCACCTGGCCGGCGTCGTCATGGCGATGTCGGACCACACCCGCGCATGGGTTCAGCGTGAGCGCACCGAAGCAGCCCGACGCAGCAACCGCGGCCGCGCTCTAGCAACCGCCGAGCGTGACGAGGTCGTGTCCGACCGCAAACTACAGCGAGCCAAGCAGGCCATCGTGCGATGGCTCAACAAGCGCGGTGAACTTGCCCGCCGCGACCTGCTTGCGCGGGTCAAGGCTGATATCCGCGACTACTTCGACACCGCCGTTGCGGAGTTAGCTGAAGATGGTCAGATTGTCGTGATTGAGGTCGCCAACGGCACGCGGTATCAACTCACAGCCGAAGGTACAGCGGTACCGGAGGTACAGCCCCCAAATCCGCAGGTCAACGACGCTGTACCCGAGTACAGCGCTGTACCACCCGCTACCGTGACTGATTTGGATTCTCGCAGGTCGCCGGAAACCGAGCGACCGAAGCTCTCATGCGCTAAGTGGTTCGACAACCACATTGCGGAACTGCGCGCAGCCGGACACACCACCGCAGAATCGTTTGCTGTGTTCGCCGCGGGGGAGGCCGCCGGATACAACCGGCAGAACCTCGCCACGGCCGCGAACAACCACCCCGACGTCCGCGTCGCCGGCCGCAGGAACAAGGGCACAACATGGTCCATCGACCCCACGCAGCAAATCGACTACAAGCCGGTGCACGAATGGGTAGACGACTACCTGGCAACGCTTCCCGCCGACACCACAGAGATCGACCGCGGCCACTTCCGGGCCGCCGGCCAGCAGCGCGGCTACACCTGGGAGAACCTGCGCAAGGCGATCCGCCAGCATCCCCGCGTCGACCCGCAGCCCGTCCGCGGCCAACGAGAAAGCGCGTGGATTCTGCTGCCGCAGGACGTGGCATCATGACCCAGCTCGATCGCCTCCTGGCCGCCATTGGCGTGGCGCCCGCGTTGCCCGGTGCCCGATGCAGGGGCCGGCATCGGCTCTTCGACGGCCGCGGCAGCGACGAGGCTCCCGAGGTCGCAGAACAGCGGCACGCCCAGGCCATCGGCCTATGCCAGCGCTGCCCGTCGATCGACCCATGCCGGGCGTGGCTCGAATCACTGCCACCGCGACGCAGGCCAGCCGGTGTCGTCGCCGGCCAACTCACCCAACCCCGGCCAGTCGGCCGGCCGCCCAAGGTGGTCGGCAGATGAGGCTGCGACCGAACAACTGCCACGCCAAGGTGTTCGTGCGTCCCGGCCGCCAGTACCGGCCGATCACCCTCGGGTTAGGCCCAGGAGTGAATTACGAGATGACCGCCGACGAAGCGCGGCAACTGGCCCTGGACCTGGCCGACGCCATCGAAGCACACCGAACCGGAGAACAACCCGCCAAACCTGGCCAGTTGGCCAGCCAACCGAAAGGACACAACCCGATGGACAAGTCGCTCAAGGACTACGCCGACCACGTACACGGCGATTACCGCCGAGCCGCCGCATGCGTCGCCCATTTCGCCCGCGGCGACGGCGACGGAGTATTCGCCGTCATCTCCGACGCCGGCGCCCACAACCGAAAGATCGAACTCATCCTCGCCATCCTCGGCCTGTACCAGCTCGTGGTCCCGCAGATCACCGACGACGACGTGATCGCCCGCATTCAGCAGCTCGCCGCTAAATGGGCTGCCGACGAAGACAACGAGAACGCCACCAACTGAAAGGAATCGCCATGTCCGACAACAACACTCAAGACAGCGCCGCAGACGCACCACGCCCGGTCGACCCGGCCGCAAAGGGTCGCGTTTCAAACGCGACCCTTGACGACGCCGAACCGACCGCCGAGGACTACGCCGCCGCTGAACGGGTGCTGACCGCCGACACCAACACGGCCGACGCCGAAACTGATGACGGTGACGACCAGGGCGACATCGGCAAGGTCCGACGTGAAGCCGCCAAGCTGCGCACCCGCGCCAAAACCGCCGAGGCCGAGCGCGACCAGGCCAACGAACTGCTGGCCCGCACACGGCAATCCATCGTGGACGATGCGCTCACCACGGCCGGCGTCGACCCGCGCCTGTTGACCGCGGCCGGCCACAGCATCGAATCGTTCATCGACGCCGACACCGGCCTGATCGACCGCGACCAGCTGGCCGAGGCCATCGAAGCGGTGCGCGACGAGTTCAAGCTGCCGCGCGGCTTCACCCCCAACCGTTCGCAAGGTGCGGGCGGCCAACCACCACCGCCGGCCAAACCGTCGCTGGCAGACGCATTCCGTCAGCAGTAGCCGCTACACTGACCGTCGCAGGGTGCCAGCGGCCCGGAGCCGCCCACCCCGCGACGATCAGCACCCCGGCGTGCACCCGCGCAACCCGCCCGGAGCGGACGCGAATCCCACAGATACCGCACGCCCGTGAAAGGTGCACACCATGACCACGATCACCACCAAGACCGCCGAATACCCCTGGCGGCCAGATGTTTCCGTATTCGAACCCGCCGACGTTCTGCCCCAGGCCGCGATCCTGCAATTCTCCACCGTGTCCGGCCGCATCGAGGGTGACCAGCCCGCGCTGCGCGTGGCCTACGTGGTCGACGATGACGCCGCGTTCGTCGACGAAGGCGCCACCATCGACGAGTCGAACCCCGACCTCAACGAAGCTGTCGTCTACACCCGTAAGTTCGCCCAGCTGGTCCGGCTGTCGCGGGAGCAGTACAGCCAGAACATGACCCCCGAACAGCTCGCGGCGTCGGTCGCCCGTGCCATGACCGCCAAGGCCGACAACGCATTCCTGGCCCAGGCCGCGCCCGTCAGCCCGGCCGTTGCACCGGTCGCCGGGCTGGTCAACGCGACCGGCATCGAATCCAAGACCGACGTGGCAACCAACCTCGACGCCCTGATCGACCTCGAGGCCACCGTCCGAAACAACGGCGCCCACCTGGAAACCAGCGCATGGGTCATGTCGCCGGACTGCTGGGCTGGACTGCGCAAGCTCAAGCAGGGCACCGCGTCCAACGTGTCCATCCTGGGCGCCGGCACCGAACAGGCCCAACCGCTGCTGCTGTCCATCCCGGTCTACGTCAACGCCCAGATGCCCACGCTGACCGGCCTGCTCATCGACCGGACCGCCGTCATCAGCGCCGTCTCACAGCTCACTGTCGCCGTGTCGGATCAGCAGTACTTCAACAGCGACAGCATCGCTGTCCGCGCCACCATGCGCACCGGCCACGCGCTGCCACGGCCCAACCGCATCGGCAAGTTCACGCTCGACGACGGCAGCTAACCGAGACCTCGCCGCCGGTCTGCCTGCTGTATCGTGGTGCGACGCGGGCCGGCGTGCGCCGTCGACTCCTGGGCGCAGCGCACCCGGCCCGCAACCCACCGGTGGCAGGGGTGTCCATCTGGCGTGCACCCTTCACGGTCGTCAGCCAGGCGCGCGCCTGCGGAGGGTACGGGCTAACCCTCCCCCTGGTGGCCCTCGCCCGGAGTGCCTTAGCACCTGCCCGGCAGCCAGCACCCGCCGAAACGTCGAACCCACGAGCCGCTACCAGCGCTCACCGAACCTAGGAGCGAAATCGTGACCGACCAGCAGAAACCGCCGCCCGGCCTGGGCACCGCTGGCCGCCGGCTGTGGCGGCAGGTGACCGCAGAAGCCACCGAGGACGGCCTTGAACTTGACTCTCGTGAGCGGATTTGGCTGCATTCCGCCGCGAAATTGACCGATCGCGTGGTCGCCCTAGAGGCCGCGATGGCTGACGCCGAGCTCGTCGTGAAGGGCTACAACGGGCAGCCGGTGGCCCATCCGCTGCTGACCGAGATTCGCCAGCACCACCTGCTGATCTGCCAGACGCTGGCGCGGCTGAAGGTGGACACCGCCGAGCCGGCGGCCGGGGTGCTCGGTGTCGTCGGCGGCAGCCGGCAACGGGCCGCGGCCAATAGGCGCTGGCGGGGGCCGGGCGCATGAAGCGCGTCCAGCGCGCTGACGGGCTGCGGCAACTGCTGCTGTCCGACCGCCAGCACGACCTTAAGCGGTGGCCCACTGGGCAGCCGGACCCGTTCGCCGAGGCACTGTGCGCCGGTGCTCCGGTGGCGGTGTCGGCGGCGCAGCTGATGCGCGCTCTGATGCACGCTGGGCTGCCACACGAGCAGTTCTGCTACGGCCGTAGCGACTACGGCAAGACGTTCGTGCTCGACGAGCGCGATCAGCTCACCGAGCACAACGGAGGTTGAACGATGGACCTACCGCTGACCCATCCCGACCGCTACGGGTGGCGGTTCTGGCGCCCGTTTCTACGGGGTGACGACCTGCCGGCATTGCCCGGTGATCGGATCGCACTGTAGCGGGTTGGTGGTCCAGCCGCCGTAGGTGCCGGGCACGTCCCAGGTGTTCAGGCCGGGCCCGTTGTAGGGCGGGGTGCCTTCACAGTTCCAGTCACCTTCGAACAGGCACCGCGGCGCGGCCTGGGCAACGGGCGCCACGGCGACGCCGACACCGATCGCGGCCACACTCACCAACGCTGCCACCACACCCCGCACGATCCGACCCATGCTCACCACCTCCACGCCCGGTATATCGCTGAGCACCGACACGTCGTTTCGGGGGAGGCGCTGCACCGCTGCCCACTCCATGCCCACAACATGCCCACAGTTACAGATAACTTGGGTGAACTACACTGATGTAGTTCAGCAGTTCAGATACCGCGCTGGGGTATCTACCGGCCCCTGGAAACGCCTTTACACACCAGCGGTCGGCGGTTCGATACCGTCCGCGCCCACTTCAACCTCGATGGCGAGCACGGCGGCCTCGACCGGCTTGGTTCGGTACCGCCGCCCGCCGCTCCCCACCACGAACCGGATCTGCTGCGACGACGGATCGACCCGCTCGGTCAGCGTCCGCACCGTGTCCAGATCGGTGAGGAAGGTGCGGGTTTCGCCGGCCGGCACCTCGCACGGCGCCGGCACCGGGCTCAACTCCCCGGACCCGACCGGCT
>PPEA01000248.1 GCA_002967005.1 Mycobacterium talmoniae | reverse complement strand
AGATGCCAGTGCCGCGGCTCGGCGAAACGCCAGACCAGGCACCTGCAGCCGGCGGGCGCGTTCGGTCCGCGCGGTCACGATGGGGTCCATGCCGCGCCGTCTACACCACCCGCCGGCCGCGCCGGGCCCGGAACCGCATGTCCCACAGGTAGGCCCGGTAACCCAGGATCCAGGCCTGGTGCGGGATCAGCCGGTCGGCCAGCCGCAACGCGGTCAGCAACCATTCGAAGCGGCGCTGCTGGGCGGCCGACCAGTCCAGCTGCATCAGCGCGCGGAACTGCGGGGTCAAAAACCCGGTGGTGGCGAACAGGTTGAAACCGCCCGCCAGCCGCAGCGGCCACGGCAGGAACACCATCGACGCCACCCCGCGCAGATGCGCGCGCACCGGCGGGTCGATGCGCAGCTCGTCGAGCATGCGTTTCCAGTACTCGTCGAACGCCACCCGGTCCGCCGGCCACATGTCGTCGCGCACCTGCAGCGTGGTGCCCAGCCGTTTGGCGTCGGCGTACACGGCGTCGGCGGCGGCGTCGTCGAGCGGACCGTGCAGGAACTCGTGCTGGTCGACGAAATACCGGTACAGGCAGGCCGCCACCCACAGCTGCAGCCTGGGGTCGAAGGCGTTGTAGGACACCGGACTTGACGGGGTGGAACGCACCTGCCGGTGCGCGGTGTCCACCGCGGCGCGAAACAGCGCCCGGTCGGCGTCGGTGCCGATGGTCGCCACCGCCAGGTAGGTGCCGGTGGTGCGGGCCCGTTTGAACGGATGCTGGTAGACGTTGCCGCTGTCCACCCGGCTTTCGGCCACCCCGTAGCCGACCCCGGGCAACGCCAGCTGCATGATCACGTTGGCCGCCGGCAGCAACGCCGCCGCGGGGTTCAGCAGGTCGACCACCCGGGTGGCGGGCCGCTTCATCGGGGCTGCTCCATGAATGCGAGTATGCCGGAGTGGTGAGGCCGACGCGGGGCACTCGGGCGCTCGGCGTGCTGGC
>PPEA01000247.1 GCA_002967005.1 Mycobacterium talmoniae | reverse complement strand
ACGGGTCGGTGGTGTGGTCCGCCGACCGGGCCACGGTGCTGGCCGAAAGCAAGCAGGCGATCGGCCGGGCCACCAACAACGTCGCCCGAATACCGGGGGCTGATCGCGGGTCTGGCCGAGGCCGCGCGGCTGGGCGCCACCGAGGTCGCGGTGTCGATGGACTCCAAGCTGGTCGTCGAGCAGATGTCGGGCCGCTGGAAGGTCAAACACCCCGACCTGGTGACGCTGCACGCCCAGGCGCGGGAGCTGGCCGCGACGTTCGAGCAGATCAGCTACCGCTGGATTCCGCGGGAACGCAACTCCTACGCCGACCGGTTGGCCAACGAGGCGATGGACGCCGCCGCCGAGGTCGCCGAGCCGACCGCGGCCGCGAAAAAGCCGCCCAGCCCCGCCGCGCCGGGCTGGACCGGCGCGCAGGGCACCCCGACCCGGCTGCTGCTGTTGCGGCACGGGCAGACCGAGTTGTCGGTGCAGCGGCGCTATTCCGGACGCGGCAACCCGGAGCTGACCGAGCTGGGGTGGCGGCAGGCCGACGCGGCGGCCCGGTATTTGGCGCAGCGCGGCGGCATCGCGGCGGTGATCAGTTCCCCGCTGCAGCGCTGCTACGACACCGCGACGGCGGCGGCCAAGGCGCTGAGCCTGGACGTAGCCGTCGACGAGGATCTGACCGAGACCGATTTCGGCGCCTGGGAGGGGTTGACGTTCGCCGAGGCCGCGCAGCGGGATCCGGAGCTGCATCAGCGTGGCTGCGCGACACCACGACCACCGCCGCCGGGCGGGGAGAGCTTCGATGCCGTGCAGCGCCGGGTGCGGCGGGCCCGCAACCGGATCATCACCGACCACGGCGGGGCCACGGTGCTGGTGGTGTCGCACGTGACCCCGATCAAGACGGTGCTGCGGCTGGCGTTGGACGCCGGGCCGGGCATCTTGTACCGGCTGCACCTGGATTTGGCGTCGCTGAGCATCGCCGAGTTCTACCCGGACGGGGGATCGTCGGTGCGGCTGGTGAACCAGACCGCCTACCTGTAGCCGCGCCCGGGGGTTGAGTGTGCATCGCCGGCGGTGTTTCGCATTGGCTGTGCATCCAGGGCGGCCATACCGGGGGCCGGGCCGCCCTAGCTGCACAGTCAACGCCCAGGATGCACAGTCAGTCGTGTAGGTGCAGGCGTTCCCCGTGCGCGCCGAAGATCACGATGGCCTCCGCGGCGGCGCCGACGGCGCCGAACCAGTGCGGCGTCCAGGTGGAAAACTCCACCGCCTCCCCGGGCTGGATGAGGAAATCCTTGTCGCCCAGCACCAGCCGCAGCCGGCCGGACAGCAGGTACAGCCACTCCTGGCCTTCGTGCACGGGCAGCTCGTCGGGGCGCCGGCGCCGGGCGCTGATCCGGATCTTGAAGGCGTGCAACCCGCCGGCGGGGCCGTGCCGGGTCAGCGGCCAGTAGGTGATGCCGTGATGGGTGTGCGCGGTGCCGCGGACCCGCGGGTCAAGTTGGTCCGGTGCGCGCAACAGGTCGTCGGTGCTGACCGACAGCGCCTCGGCCAGCCGGGGCAGATGGTCTAACGCCAAGCGCCGCTTGCCCGATTCGAGGCGGCTCAACGTCGACACGTCGATGCGAGCGCGGCCGGCGACGTCCTCCAGGGTCAGGCCCTGCTGGGTGCGTAACTCGCGCAGCCGCCGCCGCACCCGCTGATCGACCCCGTCGTCCGCGGTTTTTGCCTGCATAGCAAAAAAGCTTGCCAGTCTTGCGGGGGCGGCGGCAAGCTCGGGAACATGACCGAGCCTCTACAGGATGCCCGCGAATTCTGGGAACAGTTCTACGCCGAGAACGAACGGGTGTGGAGCGGACGGGCCAACGCCCGGCTGGTCGAGGTCGCCTCCGCGCTGTCGCTCGGCCGCGCACTGGACTTGGGTTGCGGGGAGGGCGGCGACGCCGTCTGGTTGGCCGAGCAGGGCTGGCGGGTGCTCGCCGTCGATGTCTCGACCCGGGCGCTTGACCGGGCGCGCGCCGTCGCAACCGAGCGGAACGTGGTTGCGCGCATCGACTTTGCGTGCCACGACCTGTCCGACAGCTTCCCGGATGGGCGCTTCGATCTGGTGTCGGCGCAGTTCCTGCATTCCACGGCGCGACTGGACCGCGCGACGGTGTTACGCCGGGCCGCCGACGCGGTGGCGGTGGGCGGCACGCTGCTGATCGTCGATCACGCGGCCGCGCCGCCCTGGGCCGGCGACCACGCCCGTGATCACGAATTCCCCACCATCGCCGGCGTGTTGGCGGCGTTGCGGCTGGACGATGCGCACTGGACTCGGCTGCGGGCCGAACGCGCCGACCGCCGGGCCGTCGGACCCGACGGGCAGGTTGGGACGTTGGCCGACAACGTGTTCGTGTTGCGGCGCACCGGGTGATCACGCCGCGTCGTGGAAGATCAGCCCCAGCGTGTAGCGCTCGCCGGAACGCACCGTGGACACCCCGTGGCGCACCGCGGCGGCCGACC
>PPEA01000246.1 GCA_002967005.1 Mycobacterium talmoniae | reverse complement strand
TCGCCCCAGCCGGCGCGTTCCCAGTTGGGCCCGCCGCCGCGGCGGATCGGGCCGAGGCGTCGCTGGCCGCGATGTCGGCGACGGTGGAATTCGCCGCGGCCGCCGACGTCGAGCTCGTGGTCGGCGGCCAGCGGATCGTGCTGCCGGCCGGCCAGAGCTGGTCGACCACCGTCACCGCCGCCACCCAGGTCGACGTGCCCGACCTGCTCAGCGTGCGGCTGAGTCCGGGCGACACCGCCCGCGATGCCCAGGCCAAATGCGCTGCGGCGCAACACGAACTGGCCGACGCGCTGGCCGCCGCGAAAGTCGCCGATCTCGTCGCGGCGCGGCACGCCGACCAGCGGCGCCGCGACCGCACCGGGCGGTCCCGGGTGGTGAACAGGTAGCCGTGGCCGTGCGGGATCTGGGTGGCGGTGCCGCGGGATTGGGCGCGGGCCCGCTGCTCGACCAGCAGGAACTCGCCGCCGGTGTAGTCGGTGTCCGGCTCGCTCAGGTTGATCACCACCTGCAGCGGAAACACCAACTCGCCGTAGAGGTCTCGGTGCAGCGCATTCCAGTCGCCGGCGCCGTAGTGCAGCATCAGGGCGGTGGACTTGCGCTGGCCGGCGGCGTGGCAGTGGGCCAGCCAGTCCTCGAGGCTGTCCGGCCACGGGGCGTCGCGGCCCAGCTTGGCCCACCAGTCCCGGGCGATGGTGAGCAGCCGCGGATACAGCGCCCGTTTGAGCTGATCGATCGGATCCGGGTTCGGCGCGGCGAAATACCGGTACTGCCCGGCGCCGTAGCGGTGCCGCTCCATGTCCACCGTGGCCCGGAACTTGGTGTCGTCGGTATAGAGCCGGCGCAGCCGCGCCGACTCGGTGGCGGTGAGCAGCCGGGGCAGTAGCGCCCCGCCGTGCGCGCCGATATCGGCGGCGATGGTGTCCCAGTCGCCGGCCTCGACGCGCTGCTGCCACCGGGTCACGGCGTTAGGAGCGCAGCGGCCGGCCGTACTGGTCGCGCACCGAACCGGTGAAGATCATGATGGCGTCGACCAGCGCCCAGATACCCAGGCCGGCCCACACCAGGACGCCGATGCCGAAGGCGAACATCAACAGGAAGCCGAGGAACCAGGTGATCAACTGGCCGGCGGCGACCGCATTCGAGCCCAGGTAGAACCGGCCCGCGCCGAACCCGCCCAGGAACAGTTGCAGCAGGCCCGCGGTGACCTTGGACTTGTCCGACAGCGGCTCGCCGCTGACCGGGTCGCGTCCGTAGGGGGCGTTGGGGTCGACCGGGGCACCGTAGTAGGGCTGGGCCGGATATCCGCCGGAGTAGCCGCCGGGCGTCGGATAACCCGGGTAACCGCCGGGGGCCGGGTAACCGCCCGGCGTCGGGTATCCCGCAGGCGTCGGGTAGCCAGCGGGGGGGCGGGGGGATAGCCGCCGGGAATCCCGTCCGGAGGCGGGTAGCCGCCCTCCAGCGGTGGGTACTCGGTCATCCCGGCAGTATGACACGGGCACCGAGCAGCGGGTACGGTGAGCAGCGCGGACGAGTTGGCCGGGCGGCCGCGGCGCGCGGGCCGATCCGATGGGGGATCGGGTTGGTGCGGGCGTCGAGGAAAGTCCGGACTTCACAGAGCGGGGTGATTGTTAACAGCAATCCGAGGTGACTCGCGGGATAGTGCCACAGAAAACAGACCGCCACTTCGGTGGTAAGGGTGAAACGGTGCGGTAAGAGCGCACCAGCATCCCGGGTGACCGGGGTGGCTCGGTAAACCCCACCCGAAGCAAGGCCAAGAAGACCGCAGTGGGGGTGTGGTCGCGCAGGCGTTTGAGGGTTGCTCGCCCGAGCCTGCGGGTAGGCCGCTTGAGGCACCCGGTGACGGTGTGTCCAGATGGATGGTCGCCGCCGCGCCGGTATCGGCGCGGAACAGAATCCGGCTTACAGGCCAGCTCGTCCGCCCCGGTGCGTCGCCTTGTCCAGCTTGCGCAGCTTGCGACCGAGTTTGGCCCGGCAGCGGCGGGCGAGCTCGTCCTCCCGCAGATACAGCACGCCGTAGCTGAACGTGTCTTCCCCGGCCGCGACCGCCGCGTCGGCCTGCTGGAGCAGATGCGCCCGGCTCACCACGCTGTCCTGATGCTCCCCGAGCAGCGTTTGAACCGCCTTGGCGCGCTTGGCCACCCGCGGCGCCTTCGTCGCGGCCGCGGTGTAGCGGAGACGCTTGGCACGCTTGCGGATCCGGTGCAGGGCGTCGTCCCGGTAATCGGCGGCCTTGGCGGCCTTGACGGCTTTGCGCACCCGCCGATACGCGTCGCCGATGTTGGCCGGCGCGGCGTGATCCCGGGCCCCGGCCAGCAGGTCGTCGAGCCCGTCGAGCAGCCGAAAGTAGCGCGGGGAGCGCATCGCGGCCAGCGCCCGCCCGCCGCCCGGCCTGATACCGCTGGGCGGCGCCGTCGACCAGGCGTTCGCGCACCGGGCCGCGCACCAGATCCGGCGGCAACTCGTCGAGGGCGCGCCGGTAGCGCTGCGCGAGCACCTCGGCGTCGCGGGCCACGCCCAGCACCGCGGCCAACTCCCGCAGCTCGTCGAGCAGGCCCGAGGCCGCGGAGTCCCGCAGCAAGCTGCGGATGCTTGCGGGCTGGCCACCCGCATCTGGTGCACCGCATCCTCGGTGTCGGCGCGCACCGCGCGGTCCCACACCAGCAGCTGGTCGACCTGCTCGGCCACGGCGCGGTGGATCGGATCGGTCGGCGGCGCACCCGCCTGGTCCGGGGCACTGGCCAGCACCCGCGCCAGCTTGGAGCCGAATCCGGCCGGGGCGGCCCCGCGTCGCGCAGCCGGGTGCTCAACTGGTCCAGCAGCGCGACGTCGGCCTGCCCGAGCTCCAGTTCCCATTCCCGCCAGCGCTGTTCGGCGCCGTCGTCGGTCCAGGCGCTGACCCGGTCGTCGCAGAACTCGGCCAGCACCGCACCGTCGGCGCCGTGTAGCGCCGCGACCCGGCGGGTGGTGCTGATCCGCGCGACCGGGGCCAGCGGCCGGTCCCGCACGATCGCCAACACCACATCGCGCAGCTCGGCGGGCACCTCGTCGCCGGCGGACAGCGGGACCCGCGCCCCGGTGCGGGCCTCGGGG
>PPEA01000245.1 GCA_002967005.1 Mycobacterium talmoniae | reverse complement strand
GCAACTTCAGGTGCCAGCCGGCGTCGGGCGCCGCCGGTGCGGGCGGCGCAACGTGATGCGCCGGGCCGCCAGATCCCGTGCCGGCGTGTCAAAATACACCGCGTCCAGGGTGTGCGGCGGCGACGGGTCGATGCGGGCCACCGTCGCGATGCCGTCAAACGACGGGGACATGGTGGCGTCGTCGACGTCGAACTTGCGCTCTACCTCCAGATGACGCGCAGGCACGACGTCCAGCCTGCCACATCCGGGATCGCGTCGAGACCGTACTGAGAGCGTATTTTTCGTCGCGGCGACGCGCTGGAGACCGGCCGGGCGCACAACCGCCTAGAAGCTGTGCTCCTCGGCGGGGAACACCCCGTCGCCACTTCGGCAGCGTATTGCACCGCCGCGCTGCGCAATTCGTCGCCGATGTGGCCGAACCGCTTGACGAAACGGGCGGTTTTGCCGCTGGTCAGCCCGGCCATGTCCTGCCACACCAGCACCTGGGCGTCGCAGTTGGGGCCGGCCCCGATCCCGACGGTGGGGATGGTCAGCTTGCCGGTGATCTGGGTGGCCAGTTCGGCCGGCACCATCTCCATCACCACCGCGAACGCGCCGGCCTCCGCCACGGCGATCGCATCGTGAACGGTCTGCTCGGCGGCGTCGCCGCGGCCCTGCACCCGGAAACCGCCCAGGGTGTTGACGCTTTGCGGGGTGAAACCGATGTGCGCCATCACCGGGATCCCGGCCGCGGTCAAGGTGGCGATCTGCTCGGCGACCCGCTCGCCGCCTTCCAGCTTGATCGCGTGCACCCCGGCCTCCTTCATGAACCGGGTGGCGGCGGCCAGCGCCGCGGCCGGCCCGGCCTCGTAGCTGCCGAACGGCAGGTCGGCCACCACCAGCGCGTGCGGGGCGCCGCGCACCACCGCGCGGGCCAGCGGAATCAGCTCGTCGATCGAGATCGGCACGGTGGTGTCGTAGCCGTAGACGACGTTGGCGGCGGAATCACCGACCAGCAGCACCGGGATGCCGGCGTCATCGAAGATGCGGGCGGTGGAGTAGTCGTAGGCGGTGAGCATGGCCCACTTGTGGCCTTCGGCCTTCATCTGCTGCAGGTGCGGGATGCGGGTCTGGGTGCGGCGCGCGGGGGCACCGGACCCGTAAACGGTGTGTTCAGACATCACTGTCCTTTGTGGTCGGGTCGATCCTCGTGGCCCTATCGGGTCCCCGGGTTCGTCTGACCCTGCCAGTCTGCCACCCGCCGCGACGCGGGTGAACTCCGCCGGGCAGTGGATTTGCTCACAATGCGGTCCCCGGCGCCGCTGGTTAGGCGATTCGCGCGCCGGCGCGGGTTTGCCCACCTAACATCGGCGGCATGCAGCGGCTCAGCGGCCTCGACGCCAGCTTCCTCTACCTGGAAACCCCGTCCCAGCCCCTCCATGTGTGCTCGATCCTGGAACTGGATGCCTCCACCATGCCGGGCGGCTACACCTTCGACCGGCTGCGGGACGCGTTGGCGGTGCGGATGAAGGCGATGCCGTCGTTCCGGGAGAAGCTCGCCGATCACCCGCTCAACCTCGACCACCCGGTGTGGGTGGAAGACACCAGCTTCGACGTGGACCGGCACCTGCACCGGATCGGGTTGCCGCCGCCGGGCGGGCGCATCGAGCTGGCCGAGATCTGCGGCCACATCGCGTCGTTGCCGCTGGATCGCAGCCGACCGCTGTGGGAAACCTGGGTGATCGAGGGCCTCGACGGCAGCGACGCGCAGCAGGGTGGACGGCTGGCGGTGATGACCAAGGTGCACCACGCCGGCGTGGACGGGGTCACCGGCGCCAACCTGATGTCGCAGCTGTGCAGCACCGAAGCCGACGCACCGGAACCCGAACCGGTCGACGGGGTCGGCGACGCCACGTCGCTGGAGATCGCGGCCAGCGGGCTGGTGCGGTTCGCCACCCGGCCGTGGCATTTGGCCAACGTGTTGCCGACCACGGTGTCGTCGGTGGTCAAAACCCTGCAGCGGGTCGCCTCCGGTTCCACGATGGCGCCCCCGTTCGCCGCGCCGCGCACCGTGTTCAACGACACCGTCACCGGGCACCGCAACATCGCCTACGCCTCACTGGATCTGGGTGCGGTCAAGAAGGTCAAGGACCATTTCGGGGTCAAGGTCAACGACGTGGTGATGGCGCTGGTGTCCGGGGTGCTGCGGCAATTCCTGATCGACCGCGACGAACTGCCGGAGTCGTCGCTGGTGGCGATGGTGCCGGTGTCGGTGCACGGCAAGTCCGACCGGCCCGGACGCAACCAGGTGTCGGGCATGTTCTCCCGCCTGGAAACCCAGATCGCCGACCCGGCCGAGCGGCTGGAGGCCATCGCCGCGGCGAATTCGGTGGCCAAACAACACAGTTCGGCGATCGGCGCCACCCTGCTGCAGGACTGGACCCAGTTCGCCGCGCCCGCGGTGTTCGGGGTGGCGATGCGGCTGTACGCCAAGACCCGGCTGACCTCCAGCCGCCCGGTGCACAACCTGGTGATCTCCAACGTGCCGGGACCGCAGGCGCCGCTGTACTTTTTGGGCTGCGCGATCGACGCCATGTACCCGCTGGGCCCGATCTTTCACGGTTCGGGCCTCAACATCACCGTGATGTCGCTGCACGGCAAACTCAACGTCGGGCTGATCGCCTGCCCGGAATTGGTGCCGGACCTGTGGGACCTGGCCGACGGCTTCGGCGTCGGGATGGAAGAACTGCTGGCGGCCGCGCGGTAGCCGCCCGGTTACCCGGGGCGGGGATGCGCGCATGGCAGCATAGGGCGGCATGGGCCTGCCTCGCCGCGACGCGCTTGCGCGCACCACGCTGATCTGCCTGGTTTTGACCGTGACCGCCGCGCTGGTGTTCATCATCACCAAGGACCGCGTCGTCACCGGGCGTGCGGTGATGCCCGGCCCGGCGCTCAACCAGCCGCTGCAGTGGGGCGGCTGCCACGTTTCGGCCGGTAGCACGGTGAAGCTGCCCAAGGACGCGCAGTGCGGTGCGGTCGCGGTGCCGGTGGATTACGACCATCTGGACGGCGAGACCGCAAAACTGGCCGTGATCCGGTTCCCGGCCACCGGTGCCCGGATCGGTTCGCTGGTGATCAACCCCGGCGGGCCCGGCGAGTCGGGCATCGAGGCCGCGGTGAACATCGTCAAGAGCCTGCCGACGCGGGTGCGGGAGCGGTTCGACCTGGTCGGGTTCGATCCGCGCGGGGTGGCCTCGTCACGGCCGCAGGTGTGGTGCAACTCCGACGCCGACAACGACCGGCTGCGCGCCGACCCGCAGGTCGACTACAGCCCCGCCGGTGTGGAACACATCGAAAACGAGACCAAGGCCTACGTGCAGCGCTGCATCGAAAAGACCGGCACCAAATTCCTGGCCAACATCGGCACGGTCAACGTGGCCCGGGATTTGGACGCGCTGCGCGCCGCGCTGGGCGACGACAAATTGACCTACCTGGGCTACTCGTACGGCACCCGGATCGGCTCGGCCTACGCCGAGGCCTACCCGCAGAACGTGCGGGCGATGATCCTCGACGGCGCCATTGACCCCAACGCCGACCCGATGGAGGAAGACCTGCGGCAGGCCGCGTCGTTCCAGGACGCGTTCAACAACTACTCCGCCGACTGCGCCAAGACACCGACCTGCCCGCTGGGCACCGACCCGGCCAAGGCCGTCGACGTCTACCACAGCCTGGTCAACCCGCTGGTCGAGAAGCCGGCGCCGACCAAGGACCCGCGCGGGCTGAGCTACAGCGACGCCATCGTGGGCACGATCATGGCGCTGTACTCGCCGTCGTTCTGGTCGCATCTGACCGACGGGTTGACCGAGCTGGTGCACGGCCACGGCGACACCCTGCTGCTGCTGGCCGACATCTACATGCAACGGGATTCCAAGGGGCACTACAGCAACGCCACCGACGCCCGGGTGGCGGTCAACTGCGTCGACCAGCCCCCGGTCCGCGACCGCGCGAAGGTGATCGAGGAAGACCGCCGCTCCCGTGAGGTGGCCCCGTTTTTGAGCTACGGCGAGTTCACCGGTGACGCGCCGCTGAGCACCTGCGCGTTTTGGCCGGTGCCGCCGACCAGCGAACCGCACACCATCTCCGCGCCCGGCCTGCCGCCGACCATGGTCGTCTCGACCACCCACGACCCGGCCACGCCGTATCAGGCCGGGGTCGATCTGGCCCACCAGTTGCATGCCGGGCTGCTCACCTTCGAGGGCACCCAGCACACCGTGGTGTTCGAGGGCAACGACTGCGTCGACAAGTTCGCCGGCGCCTACCTGATCGACGGCACCGTGCCGCCGGAGGGCGCCAAGTGCTGACCGGTCCGTCCCGGCGAGGCTGAATCCTGCGACGCGACGCCCGCGTGTCGCGTCGCAGGATTCCCTCTCGCGCCGCCGGACGGTGATTAGAGACCCAGGCGTGACGTTTCCGAGACCCACCGGCGCCCCCCGCCATGCGACGATGACACGCGTGTGGCGCATGAGACTGTTGAGCTCTGCGCTGCTCTCCTTTGCGCTGGCCGCGGTGGTGACCGCGGTGCCGACCACGCACGCCGCCCCGGATTCCGGCCAGGCCGCCGAGCCGGGGGCGGCGGCGCCGCAGCCGGGGTGGGGCAGCTGCGCGCCGTTCATCGGTGCCACCGGCGACCTGCCCACCGCGCGCTGCACCCGGGTGGCGGTGCCGATCGACTACGACCATCCCGACGGCCAGCAGGCCCAGCTGGCGATGATCCGGATCCCGGCGACCGGGCAGCGGATCGGGACGCTGCTGATCAACCCGGGCGGGCCGGGCGCCTCGGCCGTCGACACGGTGGCCGGGATGGGCCCGTCGCTGGCGAAGACCCCGATCGGCAGCCACTTCGACCTGGTCGGGTTCGATCCGCGCGGCGTCGGGCATTCCACCCCGGAGCTGCGGTGCCGCACCGACGCCGAGTTCGACGCGTTCCGGCGCGAACCGATGGTCGACTACAGCCCGGCCGGGGTCGCCCACATCGAGGGCATCAACCAGCAGCTGGCTCAGGCGTGCGCGAACCGGATGGGGCTGAACTTCCTGCGCAACGTGGGCACCGTCGCCGCCGCCCGGGATATGGACATGGTGCGTCAGGCGTTGGGCGAGCAGCAGATCAACTACCTGGGCTACAGCTACGGCACCGAGTTGGGCACCGCCTACCTGGAGCGGTTCGGCGAGCACGCCCGGGCCATGGTGCTCGACGGCGCCATCGACCCCAGCGTCGACCCGGTGGCCCAAAACATCAACCAGATGGCCGGTTTCCAGGTGGCGTTCAACGACTACGCCGCCGACTGCGCGAAGTCGCCGGCCTGCCCGCTGGGCACCGACCCGGCCCAGGCCGTCACCCGGTATCACCAGCTGGTCGACCCGCTGGCCGTCCGGCCGGCGGCCACCAAGGATCCGCGCGGGCTGAGCTACGCCGACGCGATCACCGGCACCATCAACGCGCTGTACACCCCGCAGTACTGGAAGTACCTGAGCCTGGGGCTGCTGGGGCTGGCCCGCGGCACCGACCCGGGGCGCTGCTGGCGCTGGCCGACGACTACCAGGGCCGCAGCCCGGCCGGGCACTACACCAACACCCAGGACGCGTTCAACGCGATCCGCTGCGTGGACGCGCCCGCCCCGACCGACGCGGCGGCCCTGGGTCGA
>PPEA01000244.1 GCA_002967005.1 Mycobacterium talmoniae | reverse complement strand
AGTGGCGCCGGGCAAGGCGGTCGTCGTGTCCACCACCCACGACCCGGCCACCCCGTACCAGGCCGGGGTCAACCTGGCCGCCCAGCTCGGCGCCCCGCTGATCACTTTCGACGGCACCCAGCACACCGTGGTGTTCAACGGGGACCGCTGCGTGGACGCCGCCGTGGTGCGCTATTTCGTCGAGGGGACCTCGCCGGGCAACATCCGGTGTTAGGACGCGATACGCTTCGCAGCATGGATCGACAAAAGGAATTCGTGCTGCGCACGCTGGAAGAACGAGACATCCGGTTTGTCCGGCTGTGGTTCACCGACGTGCTCGGTTACCTCAAGTCGGTCGCGATCGCCCCGGCCGAACTGGAGGGCGCCTTCGAGGAGGGGGTCGGCTTCGACGGCTCCTCGATCGAGGGGTTCGCCCGGGTGTCGGAGGCCGATACCGTGGCCCGCCCCGACCCGTCGACCTTCCAGGTGCTGCCCTGGACCACCAGCTCGGGTCACAACCACTCGGCGCGGATGTTCTGCGACATCACCATGCCCGACGGGTCCCCGGCCTGGGCGGACTCGCGCCATGTGCTGCGCCGTCAGCTCAACAAGGCCGGCGACCTGGGCTTCACCTGCTATGTGCACCCCGAGATCGAGTTCTTCTTGCTGGAACCGGGCCCCTACGACGGATCCGAACCCATCCCGACCGACGACGCCGGCTACTTCGACCAGGCGGTGCACGATTCGGCGGCCAACTTCCGCCGGCACGCCATCGAAGCCCTGGAGTCGATGGGGATCTCGGTGGAGTACAGCCACCACGAAAACGCCCCCGGGCAGCAGGAAATCGACCTGCGCTTCGCCGATGCGCTGTCGATGGCCGACAACGTGATGACCTTCCGCTACGTGATCAAGGAGATCGCGCTCAACGAGGGGGTGCGGGCGACGTTCATGCCCAAGCCGTTCGGGCAGCACCCCGGTTCGGCGATGCACACCCACATGAGCCTGTTCGAGGGGGAGGTCAACGCCTTCCACAGCCCCGACGACCCGCTGCAACTGTCCGACATCGCCAAGTCGTTCATCGCCGGAATCCTCGAGCACGCCCCGGAGATCAGCGCGGTCACCAACCAATGGGTCAACTCCTACAAGCGGCTGGTGCACGGCGGGGAGGCCCCCACCGCGGCGTCGTGGGGGGCGTCCAACCGCTCGGCGCTGGTGCGGGTGCCGATGTACAGCCCGCACAAGACGTCGTCGCGGCGCATCGAGGTGCGCAGCCCCGACTCGGCCTGCAACCCCTACCTGGCGTTCGCGGTGCTGCTGGCCGCCGGGCTGCGCGGGGTGGAGAAGAACTACGTGCTGGGCCCGGAGGCCGAGGACAACGTGTGGGACCTCACCCCCGAGGAGCGCCGCGCGATGGGCTACCGGGAGCTGCCGTCCAGCCTGGACGGCGCGCTGCGCGCCATGGAAAGCTCCGAGCTGGTCGCAGAAGCGTTGGGGGAGCAGGTGTTTGACTTCTTCCTGCGCAACAAGCGCACCGAGTGGGCGAACTACCGCAGCCACGTCACCCCGTATGAGCTGAAGACGTATCTGTCGCTGTAGCGCGTCGGCGGTGCGCTACCGTCAAGATCGTGGCCAAACCGACGACGCAGCGGTCGAAGCTTCCCAGTGTCGGGCGCCTGGGGCTGGTCGACCCGAACGCCGGCGCCGGCCTGGCCAAGCTGGGCTGGGACACCGACGCGCACGTCGACGTGCTGTGGGCGCTGTCCCGGGCGCCGGACGCCGACGGCGCGCTGCGCGCCCTGGTCCGGTTGTCCGAAACCGCCGACGTCAACTGGGCTGAGCTCAACGAGCTGCTGCAAACCGACACCAGCCTGCGGGGTCGGCTGTTCGCGGTGCTGGGTTCCTCGCTGGCGTTGGGGGAGCATCTGGTCGCCCACCCGCAGTCCTGGCGGCTGCTGCACGGCGAGATCCGGCTGCCGTCGGCCGACGAATTGCGGGGCCTGCTGGCCGATTCGGTGGCCGGGGTCACCGAGATCGCCGAGGCCATCCCGGCGCTGCGGACCCGTTACCGGGACCGGCTGCTGGTGCTGGCCGCGCTGGATACCGCCCCCACCGTCGAGGACGAGCCGGTGCTGCCGTTC
>PPEA01000243.1 GCA_002967005.1 Mycobacterium talmoniae | reverse complement strand
GTCCGCGGTAAACCCACCGATCAGCTGCCCGGGCCGGGCCGCCAGGCCAACGCGGTGGCGGTGGCCGCCGGCTGGCCCGACGACGACGGCGGGGAATTCCTGGACAACTATCTGCGGGTGACGCGGCGGGCAAAGGCCGTGGTGCGCAAGGTGTTCGGCGACTAGGTTCGCTGGGCGGCCGGCGCCTTGCCGGTGCGCCGCGACCGACGCTTCCGCGCTGGCGTCGACCTCGGCGGCGCCGTGCGGCGGGGTGGTGCTAGTAAGGTTAGATGGACTTCACGTTCGACGTCATCGCCGCCGACGAACACGACCGGCTGCAGGCGCTCTACGCACCGCTGACCCAGGCCATCCGCGACCTCGTGCAGGCCGGCATCCGCACCGGGGTGGACGAGGACTCCATCCGCGAGGCCCAACGCGCCATCGAGGCGGTGACCGCGACCCTGGACCGCATCCACCACGACGACAACCCGCGGATGCGTCACGCCGAGACCGAGCGCCCGGTGGTGTGGGCCAACCCGGTGATCGGGCAGCGCAACGCGCTGGCCCCGCCGCTGACCGTCCACCACGACGGCGACGGGCGGTGCTGGAGCGAGTTCGAGCTGGGCGCCGCCTACGAGGGGCCGCCGGGCTGGGTGCACGGCGGCATCTGTGCGCTGGTGCTCGACCACGTGCTGGGCGAGGCGGCCAGTTCCGGGCTGTCCAAGCCGCTGTTCACCGGGACCATCACCTGCAAATACCTGCGGGGCACCCCGCTGGGCCCACTGCGGGTGGAGGCGTTCGCCGAACGCGTCGAAGGGGTGAAAACCTTTGCCCGCGGCTATCTCAGCGACGCCGACGGGGTCACCGTGGAAGCCGAGGGCGTGTTCATCATGCCGGCCTGGGCGCGGGACGCCGGATGAAGTTCTACATCTCCAGCGCGTTCCTGGATACCGGCGAGATCGTCGAGATCGCCAAGGCCGCCGACGAACTGGGTTATGACGGGATGGCGATCCCGGATCACGTCGTCAACCTGGAGACGCTGGCCACCCCGTACCCCTACACCCGCGACGGGCAGCGGCGCTGGCAGCCGTTCACCGACTGGCCCGACCCGTGGGTGCTGGTCGGGTCGCTGGCACAGGCCACCACCCGGCTGCGGTTCGTCACCACCGTCTACATCCCGGCCATGCGGGATCCCTATTCGGCGGCCAAAGCCATTGGGACCGCCGCGTATCTGTCCGGTGGCCGGGTCGAGCTCGGTGTCGGCGTCGGGTGGTGCGAAGAGGAATTCGCGCTGATGGGGCAGCGGTTCGCCGCGCGCGGCAAACGCACCGACGAGATGCTGGAGCTGATGCGGGCGTTGTGGGCGCCGGGGTGGACGGAGTTTTCCGGCGAGTTCTATGTAACCCCGAAGCTGGAGATGACCCCGACCCCGCCGCCGATCCCGATCTACGTCGGTGGGCTCTCCGAGATCGCGTTGCGCCGCGCCGCGGCCAACGACGGCTGGATCGGGGATCTGATCAAAACCGACCGCGCCATCGAGGTGGCCGGCCGGCTGCGCGCCTTGCGCACCGAAAACGGGTTGTCGATGCAGGATTTCACCATCCTGTCACCGTTGACCGACGCGTTCACCGTCGAGGATTATCAGCGCGCCGAGGCGGCGGGCATCACCGGGGTGCTGACCATGCCGTGGATGTTCTACACCGGGCCGGCGGCCAGCCTCGCCGAGAAGGTCGACGGGATGCGCCGCTTCCGCAAGGATCTCGGGCTGGGGTAGCTGCGCGGTGGCTTTGGTCGCGAGCAGACGCAAAATCGCATTCGCGGGGTTCCCGCAGTGCGATTTTGCGTCTGCTCGCGGGCGCTACAGCGAGCGGGCGATGATGTCCTTCATCACCTCGTTGGCCCCGGCGTAGATGCGCTGCACCCGGGCGTCCTCATACATCCGCGCGATCAGGTATTCGCGCATGTAGCCGTAGCCGCCGTGCAACTGCACGCAGCGGTCGATGACCGCGCACTGCTGGTCGGTCAGCCAGTATTTCGCCATCGCCGCGTCGGTAGCGTCCAGCCGGCCGGCCAGATGCGCTTGGATGCAATGGTCCAAAAAGGTGCGGCAGGTCCGGGCGATGGTGGCGCACTCGGCCAACTCGAACGCGGTGTTCTGGAACTCGAACAGGCTGTGCCCGAACGCCTCCCGGGATTTGGTGTAGGCGATGGTCTCGTCGACGGCGCGCTCCATGCCGCCGACCGCCTGCGCGCCGACGATCAGCCGTTCCTGGGCCAGCTGGGCGATCATCTGCCCGAAACCCTGGCCCTCGGCGGGGCCCAGCAGGTTCGCCACCGGAACGGTGACATCGGTGAACGACAGCTCGGCGGTGTCGGCGCCGTGCTGGCCGACCTTGTCCAGCACCCGGGTCACCTGATAGCCGGGGGTGTCGCGCAGGTCGACGATCAGCAGCGAAATCCCGCGGGCCCCGGCCTTGGGATCGGTTTTGACCGCCAGCACCGCCATATCGGCCGACCCGCCGTTGGTGATGAACGTCTTGGACCCGTTGACCAGATAGGTGTCGCCGTGGCGTACCGCGGTGGTGCGGATGGCTTTCAGGTCGGAGCCGGCCCCGGGCTCGCTCATCCCGATGGCGCCCAGCACCTCGCCGTTGGCCATCGGCGGCAGCCACTGCCGTTTTTGTTCTTCGGTGCCGTACTCCACGAGGTAGTGCGGCACGATGCCGCTGTGCACGGCGATGCCCAGCGACAGGTCACCGGCGTAGCCCTGCGCGTCGAATACCGCCAGGTCGTGGGCGAAGGTGCCACCGCCGCCGCCGTATTCGGCCGGAACCGAGCACAGCAACAGGCCGAGCTTGCCGGCCTCCAGCCACACCGACCGGTCGATGCGGCGCTGGGCGTCCCACTTGTCGACGTGCGCGACCACCTCGCGTTCGAAGAACCCGCGGGCCAGGTCGAATAGTGCCTGCACCTCGTCGTCGTACCAGGACGGGGTGTGCTTGACGGTCATGGCCGAAGACTACCGCCGGGTCCGGCGCCGGGTGTCCAGCGCGTAGGCACCGGGCCCGGTGAACACCAGCAGCAAAAACGCGAAGCAGTACAGCACCGAGGGTTCGCCGCCGCCGTGGCCGCCCTGGGCGGGGTCGATCGGCCACAGCGCGTGCGGCTGGTGCTGCCAGAAGTAGGCGACCGCCATCTGCCCGGAGGCCAGGAAAGCCGCTGGGCGGGTGAACAATCCGACCATGATGAGCAGCCCGGCGACGAATTCGATCACCCCGGCCCACCAGACCGGCCAGATGCCGACCGGCACCCGGGTGGCCACCGGGTAGCCGAATAGCAGCGACGCGCCGTGTGCGGCGTACAGCAGTCCGAACACCGCCCGGAACAGGCTCAACACGGCGGGGGAGTAGCGGTTCAGGGTGGCATGCAGGTCGGTGGCCATGCGCTGAGATTACGGGGTTATCCCCAGCGGTCGGGTGTGGTGCACACCGACACGGCGGCGTTCGGCGACGATCAAGCCTGTGGCCGAACTCGACTGGCTGCTGGGCGGTGACGGGGTGGTGTCGCGCGGCGAACTGGTCGCGGCGGGTGTCCGGGATGCGCAAATCCGCGCACTGGTGGACTCGGACGCGTTGCGGCGGCTGCGGACCGGGTGGTTCGCCGCGCCGCACGCCGACCCGGGCGGTGTGCCGGTGCGGTGTCGCTGGGCGGGGCGCTGAGCTGCGTCTCCGCGCTGGCCCGCCGCGGCGTGTGGGTGCCCGAAC